>JANQJO010000068.1 GCA_028281605.1 Pseudomonadales bacterium | reverse complement strand
AAATGGTTACATAGAATAACTATGCGCCCATTTTCTCGCCTTGATAGCAAAAAATAGTCCTGCGTATAAACAGGAATTTATTTCGTGCTCGTTCCTAACTTTTTTAATAGCCAGTATCTAGATAGGGGGCGAGTTTACTGCTTGAGTTTATTGCAAAATATATAGACAATGATAGATAATACAGTTGACAAAGATTATTTAAGAATTGTTATATATGTCTAAAATAAAGCAAAAAACTTGCCATGACTGCTTTACGTAATGTAGACAGACAGTCTTATGTATTCAGTTTAGACTGCTTAAATTATTAGGCTTCCATTGCATGTTCAAAGTGTAGGTTCTGGGTGAGTACACGTTTCTAAATGTTATGGTCATGTAACTTAACAGAGTTGTGGCAATTATTAAATAGTTATAAATATTGTTTAATTAGTATTGAAGGTTTAAAAGGTGAGTATAGATTTTCTGTTAAGTGAAATTATGATTCAAGTTATTTTTTAAGGTTTAAGGTGATGCATTCAAATCAAGCGGCAATCAGTCATAAAAATTCTATTCTTATTGTGGATAATCAAGAAGAAAATATTTTGATATTAGAGCACTATTTGTCAGAATACCCTCTTAATTTCTTGTACGCGGGTTCTAGTGAAGAAGCGTTGTCGATTATGTCAAAGCAACAACCCAGTTTGGTTTTATTAGATATGGGGTTACCGGATTCAAATGGTTACCAAATGCTCAATAAAATCCAATCTAATCCAAATATTTGTCATATTCCTATTGTATTGATGATGCCGAACTTATCACATCCACAAAAAGCATTGAATACTTCTAAAGTTGCGGGGATTGAAGTATTGGTTAAGCCAATAGAAATTAGTAATTTAAAGAATATTATCGATTTATATATATATATGGAAAAAGGTAAAAGTATTATTAGTTCCATGCATGATCACAATGACTCGATTATTGAATCAAAGGAAGAAGGTTTGTTAGGTATTAACTCCTCCGGAAAAATTGTTTATGCAAACAATTCAGCAACGAGGCACTTAAGCGTGAGACCTTCACAGTTAATTGGCCTATACTTGGAATCAATTTTTGAGGAGCCAAATGATAAAGTAGCCTCACATTGGAGTGAGCATCCTGTGTCTTTAATATGTGAAAAGAAAACTATTCTGCAAGTCGAAAAAGCTGTTTTTTGGAGAGAAGATGGTTCTAAACTTAATGTCAAATTTGCAGCTGTTCCAGTTTTTGACAATGAACATATTGCTATGGTTCTTGCTTTTAAAAAATTACCAATAGATAAAGAGGTGTCTACGAATGAAAAAATAGTTGAGTTACATGATATGTTGACCGGGCTTCCTAGTCGTAACAAACTTTTATATTATACAAATGATTTTGTCAAAAAATGTAATGAAAAATCTGTTTTCTTTCTTTTTTATATTGATCTTGACCATTTTAAAAATATTAATGAAACTGTTGGGCATGAAGTTGGGGATACTCTTTTATTAGAAGTAGCCAATCGACTCAAATCAGTTGTGCCCACTAGAGGATTATTGGCAAGAATTGGGTCGGATGAATTTTGTTTTGCGGCTGATAATTTAGGAAAAATTGAGCAAGCGGCATTGTTGGCAGGAAAAATTAACCGATGTTTACGATCTCCTTTTTTAATAAAAGGGCATGAGCTTTATATCAGTTGCAGTATCGGAATTGCTAATTATCCTAGTGCAGGAGATACAGCTTCTGCTTTGCTAAAAAATGTGGAGATAGCAACACAACGTGCGAAAGTACATGGGCGTAATAATTTTCATTTTTTTAATGCTCAAGATAATGCTGGGGTAATCGAAAGAATCCAATTGGAGCATGACTTGCATCAGGCTTTTGAGCGTAGAAGATTGCGTGTAGAGTTTATACCTGTTTCAAATTTTGGCTCTGGAAAACCTTATATTTTCCAGGCAGATTTGATTTGGGATCATCCACATAAAGGTAGATTAAGATTATGCGATTTTCAGGCTTTAGCAGAAGATGCTGGTTTATTGCATGAAATTACGGATTGGGCTTTGGATGTTACTTTTTTGAGATTGCATGAAGACTTATACGGAAAAAAGTGGTGGAATTCGGTTAAAATGGCTCTATCTGTTGGGGCAAAAACTTTAATGGATGCAAAGTTTTGTGAGAAATTACTGGCTCGCATTAAAGATTACAAATTTAGTCCCAGCCAGATGATTATAGAGGTGCCAGAAAACTTAGCTGTTTTAGCGGATGAGGTTTGTCATGAAAACTTGATATTATTAAAGCAAGCTGGAATCAGTTTGGTATTGTCTGAGTTTGGTTCTAAGTATGCGCCTTTTAAATTAATTCAATCGGGTTTATTTGATTATATTAAACTTTCAGAGAGTTATGTGAAAGCTGCGTGTATGGATGATTTTAGCAGTACCCTGTTAGAGAGTTTGGGTAAAATACTAAAGAAACAAGGTTTAATGCTTTGGGTTGATCGCTCTATGATGCAAACACAGCTTGATTCTGTTTTGAGTTTTCAAGATTTATGTACTGAAAATACCATCACCGATAGCAGTCATTGTTTGACATTGGAAGAAATACTGGAATTGGGTGATGTGAGTGTAAAACCAGCAGTTACTGAATTTTGAGTATTTATTGTTTTATCAGAGATTTTACATTTTCATATACTTTATTTTCTGCATTGGGCCCATATATCAAATGCCTTCTTTTAATAGCATTATAAAATAGTGTCAATATTTCGTTTACAAATTTGGTTTGTTCCCTAGTCAGCTTGTCTGATGAATACATAGTTAATTATCCATTATTTAAGATTTTATCTTAGGAGGTGTCCCAGAATAAAGTTTACAATGTGAGCGGATGCATGTCTGAGCGCAGCGAATTCAGGAGCGAAGCTTGTAAACTTTATTCTGGGACACCTCCTTAGTAAGCTCTCAGTAAGATTAATATTTTTGCCGACTACTATAGTGGCATAATAAATATTTAGTCGAAACCGTGTCTCGTGAATTATAATGCCAGCCATATGCCTTCTATACTAAGGCCTTGCAAATAAATGAAACTAGATATTATGAATTTATGGCAAAGCTTTTGCAGTTCTTTCATTGAATGTGTTTTTTCGACATATTGATTGTAATGAGGCAATTTTTACCACTTTAGAGCGACAGAGTGGCATTTTTATGATGTTGAGCTTTTTTGCTAGTATCAATGCTTGTTTGTTGCAACAAGGGAAATGATTGAGTGATTTAAGGAAGTCTAAGCATGGAAAAAAAAATAGATAACCCTCCTGACGTTCGAATTTTGTCTGAAGAAGATAAAAATCAAACTGTTAAAAATAATGTTGGCAAGGATAGTGATCCTACAAAAAAAACAACTTTCAATAAAATGCTATTTTCCGGAAAAAGCAAAAAATCAATAAAATCAGATATATCAGAACATAAATTAGCGCAGCAAAATATTAGAGCTTTAGCCGATCAAGCAAAGTTAGAAATTGATGAGTCCATGAAAATGCTACGCTCAGCCAGAGAAACAGAAGAAAAAATAAAAGGTATCTCAAGACAAAATGAATACATTAAAAAGCAATATGAGGAAGCTTTAGCAAGAGTTTTAGCACAGGAAAAGTCAAGGCAAGAAAAAGATTTTCATATTAATACTCAAATAGATAAAGCTGATACTTTATTGCAAAAAGCACAAGACAATTTACTAAAAAAGATGGAGTTTGATTCCAGTATAAAAACTGATATTGAATCAATTAAAGATAAACTAGAAATAGTTGAATCAGTACAATCAGAAAAAAACCAATTAAAAAAAAATATTGATCTCTGTCAAACAGAATTGCTTGAACAAGAAGCTAAAATAAAAACTTTGCATGAAAGTTTTGAACATGCTTTAAAAGATATTGGAATAAAGTCTAAACAAAACAAAAATTATTATAAACAAATTGCTATAGTATGTGAAGAATCAGTTAAGTATAAAGAGAAAATTGAGAACTTATTATCTGAATCTGAAAATGTACTAGGAACTGTATCCGGGATACAGCATGAATTTAAGGAAGATTTATCAAACTTTTTAAGTAAACATGAGTATTTTGAAAATCATTTCAAAGAGATGAGTGTTTCAGCTTCTATCCAATTAAAAGAAATTAATCAGGTTAAGGAGTTCATTGAGCCCTTACTTTCGCAATGTCAACAAACACATGCACATACTTCTGAATTAAAACAAAGTGCAGAAAATACTTTGCAAGATGTAGAAAAATACGCTAGCGATTGTGCAGATATTATGACAGATCTTGTTAATATTAAATCTTATGTAACATCTAAATCTGACAGTATTAAAAAAACTGTTGAAAAAGGTTTGGATGCTGTCCAGGAAATATTTTCACAACAAGAAACATTGGAAAACTTGGGGGAAAATATTGAACAAAAAACAAATACAGTATTTCGTATTTATGATAATTTACAAGACATTGTTGAAGATGTTGTTAATCAAAAAAATCAAGTAATGTACAAATATGATGCTTTACAAGGAGAGTTAGCAAAAAATATTGAAAGTTTAGCAGAACAAAAAGAAGAAATGCAATATGCTTTTTCTGAAGCAAAAAATGTACTGATGGTAGCTACTGTTGCTAAAAAAGTTGCAGTGAAATTTAATCAAGAGAGTTCGTGTAAATTGGATTTAGTCAGGCAAGCTGAAAAACATACAGAAGATCTTACTCAAGAGTGTAAAATCATTTTAGATGAATGTCATCAACTCAAAGAAAAAATCACCAGTTCGGATCATTATAGTGAGACAATTAATAACGATCTAAAAGTAGCTTTGAACAATGCTTCTGATATAAAACAATGGTCTGAAAGTGTTTATTCTGAGTTGTCAGAGTTAAAAATACTTATGCAAAAAAGCTCTATAGAGCAAAAAGAAGATCTTGAGTTTTCTCAGAACATTTTACAAAAAATGAAACAACATTTGTCTTCTATTGAGCAAGAAAAAAATAAGCATATTGCAGTATTAAACGCAGTTCGATCATTAAAATCTGAAATTGATCTTGTATTAGAAAAACAACAAAAAAAAGAAGAGAAAGTCTCTAATCTTATCGAAAAGGTGGAAATTCAAAGTGATGTGCTTTCTGAGCAACAAATGCAAGTAGAAAAATCAGTTGAAGAGTTTGATGATTTGAAATTTGAGCTTCATCAACAAATAGAAAGTTTTTCATCTGTTTCAGAGCAAACTTATCAACAGGAATTAAAAATTTCTAGCCTATCTGATTTATGTCAGGATAATATAAAAAGTAGTACTCAATTACAAGAGCAAACACAAGTATACCATCAAAAATTAAGTAAACTTAGCCTGGATGCTAAGCATGCATTTAAGGACTTACATAACCGTGCTGTAGAGTGGGGTAATGTTAAAGAAGAGATGATGTGCTTAAAACAAAATTTGCAGCTAAAAGATGCTAAATTAGATCAAAAACTTGAAAAAAATGATGAAAATTACTCTGTAATTTTAGCTTTGATTGAACGAGAAAAGCAGCGCGAATCAAAATTATTACAATTGTTTGATGATATATCTAAAGTAAAGCAAAAAAGCAGTCAGGTTCTGACTGTGGCAGAAGGCGCATCAAAAAAATCTAACCATAATATGGGGCAAGTCAGAGCTTGTATGAAAGTGGTTGAAAGTTTATACAACCAGGCTCAAGAAGTAATTGAGCAGTCACAAGATACGCTAGCTCAATGTGAAACGATTAAAGAAGATGTTTCTGAAAAAAATGCTAAGGCTTTGTCTGAAAATTTACAAATACGTGAAAAAATAGATCAACAAAGTAGTAGTATAGAGCATACACTGGAGCAAGTTGACATTCTTAAGCAACAAGCGCAGCAATTAATGTCCAATAATAAGAATCTTTTATCTGAAGTGGAGGTTTTGTTAGAGCAATCCACAGATAATTTAAAGCAACATGTTGATGCTATGGTCGATATGAAAACGCTTGAACAGGATTCGCGGCAACAAATTTTGAATGGGCAAGAAGTCAACAATAAGGCTGAAGGCGCGCTAGAAAAAATTTCTCAGTTATTAGCCGAACAAGAAGAACAAAAGCATAAAATTGATGAATTATTCAAATCTAATATTGATTTGACAAAAAACAATCATCAAGTTCAAGAGTTGATGGCTGAATATTTAGGGCAGGCAGAGGATTTAAATCAAAGTAGCCTTAGTTTGCAGAGAAACACACAAGATTTACAAGATAAAATTGAGAAAAAATTGATACAAGCTGAAGATATCAGTGCATTAATGCAGGAAGATAAAAGAGAGTTTGAACGTTTGTTGTCTCATTCTTCTGATGCTTTAATTTCTTCACGGTCTATAGCACAAACTGTAGAAAAATTGTCTGGAAATTTGGATAAAGATCGTAAGCAGACTCAAAATGCGCTAACAGTGGTCAGGCAGACTCATGGTTCAGTACAAAAGTGTTTGTCTCAATTAGAGCAAGATAGAAAAAATTTAATATCTTGCTTTGAACAAGCTAAAGAACAACAAAAATTACAACAGTTATCCGAGCAAAAACAAAAATTGTTGTTGGAAGAGACAGAAAAAATTCAGCAGAAAAACATGGATATAGAAGCTTCTGTACTTCAAAAAATGTCCGAAATTGATCAATTGATGTCAGAAGTAACTACGACTCATGAACAAAATATGTTAGATCAAGAACGGATCAAACAATCTGAGCAACATCTTAAACACATGTCCGATGGACTTAAAGAATTGCAATCACAAGCTAATACCGTTTTAATAGAAGGGTGTGACTTACAGGAAAAGTCTTGTTCTTTACTGGATAAAACAAATATAGCTTTAACCAAGATTGAGGAGCAAAACACACGGGTTTTACGAGCTTGCCAGCAAGCTGAAGAGAGTGCGACATGGGTTGCAGATAAAGATACCAAAATACAACAGGCTTTGGAAAATTTATCAATAGAACTCAAAGTATTCAAGGATTTTGAAAATAAAGCCGCATTAATTGAAACAAAACTTGAAAATAATTTACTTGATCAAGTGCAGCAAAATAATCGTGTGGAAAGTCTTATCTTGCAGGCAGCACAAGGTATAGAGAAGCTTAACTCACAAGAACTCGACATGCAGACCCTGAAGAGTAAATTAGATACGAGTAGTAAGGCATTGCAAGTGTTTGCTCGATCTTTAGAAAGGTTTGAAGGTAGAATAGACGAATATGATAAAAAATTTGAAGAGCAAAGTCAGCAAGCTCAAGTTTTTTCGATAAAACATGCCGATCATGATGCTTTTGAGCGTGGTTTGATGGATAAAATTGATAGCCTGGCTAAACAAATTAATTTTTTTGAAACTCAGCAAAGTGATAAAGTAAATGAGCAGTTGTTGGTTTTAGATTCCAGAGTAGCAAAGCTAGAGTCAAAATTAAGTGTAGCATTTAAACAAGCTGATCTTATCGCTAAAGTGCATAGAGAAACCAATGTTTTAAATAAAGATACGGCTTTGTTGGGAAAGGAATATCGATTGACTTTGAAGGAAATGCAAGCTGACATCAAAGAACTGAAATATCAATTTAAAATGCTAGAGAATCCAAAGTTAGATTCAAGAATTCATGAAACTGAATCAAAAACTAGCTTGGATAAGCAAGATCAAGTATTACATGAGAGTCAAATAGTTCAAAAAAATCCTGATGAAATAGATGAGTTCAGTGAACAACTTGAACGCTTGGCTAGAGCAGATGGAACATTGAGTTTAGATGAAGAAAATATACCTAAAGTATCCAGTAAAAATGGTATTAAGAACTTTTTATTTTCTTTTTTAGTAGTTGTAAGTTGTATGCCCAATCTTTATCTACCGACCTATGATAATATTCCAACTTTTGCGTATCAATTTTTTCGTTTGGAAGTACAACATCCGGCGCATCACTTCGTAGGGCCTAAGATGCAGGTGGATTCTTCTGAGGATAGTGCTGTTGCGGTCATTCGCACTTCTAGCAGCGATGTAGTTATTGAGCGTCAATTATTTTGGCCGATACCTGGTGTAGAGGTTGGTGCAGCTGCAGAATACGCTTTTTCAAGAAATGGTGTTTATTTACAAGCACCATTATATACACCTGTTGTGGCTATTGATGAAGGTAAAGTTCTTTATAGCGGTAATGGAAAAGGTTTCTTAGGAAAAATGATTGTGGTGCAACATACTGGAGATTTGATGTCGATTTATGGTAATGTAAATGCTCGTTATGTTTATTCCGGTGATCAAGTCGTGCAGGGGCAGGTGATCGCTAGTGTCGGATCTGAGCGTTCGGTAAGAACGGAGTTGTATTTTGAGCTTCGTTATCAAGGCTATCCAAGGGACCCTTTTTTGTATTATCTTTCTCCTAGTTCAAATGCTATCGTTTAGCGACACCCTTTGGTCTGAAAGATGAATATAATCTGAAAGCACATGAGCGGCTTCTTTGAGTAATATGTCCTCAGTACCATCATCATCATGGCCTATAGAAGTTAAACTATCATCTTTAGGTAGTTTTTCAAGAGTCTTTAAACCCTTAGAAAATCTTTTTTTGTTTAACAGATTGAGCCGCTCCTGTTCTCTTTGTTTTCTCTCTTGTTTTCGTTCAATTTCATTTAGAGAAATTTTCTTGTCTTGCTCCATTTTTTTATTTAACTCTATATTTTTTAATAAATATTGAAAGTCAGGGTCTTTTGCAACACGAGTGAGATGTAATTGTGTCAGTTTATTAATAAAAGGATTGATTTTGAAATAAGTTTTGTGTTCAATAGGTTTAATTGAATCCCAAGGCAGAGCATTTTCTAGAGCACTTTCACCGATTTCATTAACATCATATAAACTTGGAAATTTTATATCAGGAATAATGCCCTGATGCTGATTACTGATGCCTGAAATTCGATAGAATTTAGCTTGAGTGATTTTCAATTGGCCACGATCTAATGGCTTTAAAGCTTGAACGGTGCCTTTACCGAAGGTTTGGGTACCAACGACCAAACCCCGCTGATAATCTTGTATAGCACCTGCAAAGATTTCTGAGGCTGAAGCGCTTAAGCGATTGATAAGTACAGCCATTGGACCTTTATACAGCATTGTGTGGTCTTTATCTTTTAATAATTCTATTTTGCCTCGATCATTTTTAACTTGTACTGTGGGGCCTGTTTCGATAAACAAACCTAAGAGTGCATTGGCTTCTTGTAAGGATCCACCACCATTGTTTCTAAGATCTACGATTAAGCCGTCAATATGACTATTGCTCAATTCGTTGATCAAATGACCGACATCTTTGGTTGTGCTGCGATAGTTAGGGTCTTTATTTTGTAGGGCTTTAAAATCAATATAAAAGGTTGGTATATCAACGACTCCAATTTTGTAAGTGTCTTCTCCTTGTTTAATATTGATCAATTGTTTTTTTGCGGCTTGTTCTTCTAAACGGACTTTGTCACGAATGATTTTGATTTGACGGGTTTCATGTTCGTTTTCAGCCTCAGATGGAATGATATCAAGTCGTACTAAAGAGCCAGCAGGACCACGAATCAGTTGTACGACCTCATCAATGCGCCAACCCACAACATCAACAACTTCTGCATCTTCACCTTGTCCTACTCCAACAATACGATCTGCTGGCTTTAAAGCCTTGCTTTTGTCTGCTGGTCCTGCTGGTACTAGCCTAACAACTTTGGTATATTCGTTTTCAGTTTGTAATACAGCTCCAATACCTTCGAGCGATAAACTCATATTAATGTTAAAGTTTTCAGAAGTTCGGGGAGAGAAATATTGAGTGTGAGGGTCATAAGCTTTGGTGATAGCATTCATGTAAGCTTGGAAGGCATCCTCGCTGTTGGCTTGTAAGGTGCGCTGTAGTTGACTGCGGTAGCGCTTGCTTAATATTTGTTTAATTTCTGGCAGTTCTTTTTGTGCTATTTTTAGGCTTAATACAGCATTTTTCAATTTAAGCGTCCATAGTTCATTAAGCTCTTTACGGCTTGTCAGCCAATCGGCCTTCTCACGGTCAGTGATTAAGTATTCTCTTTCTTTAAACTCCATGTTTAGAGCTTCGTTTTCGATTAATCCAATAACGAAGACTAGCTGTTTTACAACGTGTTGTTGATAGCGGTTAAAAATTGTAAAACCTGGCGTTAAGTTACTGTTTTTTATTGAATTGTCAATAATATATCGATATTTTTCAAATTCTTTAATGTCTGCGGCCAAAAAATACTGCTTTTGTGGGTCTAACTCTTTTAAATAGTTATCTAAAATAAAGCTTGAAAGTTGATCGTCTATGTTAAGGTCTCTGTAATGTTCATAGTAGAGTTGTTTTAATAATAACGCGCTGGTTTTTTTATGGCTTTTCAAAGGCTTAATTGATGTAGCCTTGATTGAATTTAAGTTTTCTGGCAACTTTGCTAGAGCCCAAGCAAAATCGTTGGTTAAAAATAAAGCAATGTAGAGAAGTGTAGTTGTGAACGATAACAGCGTACTTAATAATTTAGAACGCCTAGTACTCGTTCGATTTTTCAACAAATGAATAGATCGTGAGGCCATAATCTTTAGGATAACCTATCAAAGTGATAAAATTGGTGAATAATTGATAACCATAAGTACATAAGTACTGTTTTTTTTGTATCTCATAGGCTGCTTAATTAATATATGACATTTTATAACCATATGATGAATGGGTGAAAACTATAAAAGGGGCGATTTATAGTATTTAACTCATTGATTTTTTAAAAATACCAGCAATTGAGTAAGAAGCCAAATAAAACCCTTTGTCTCTAGTGATAAAAAAGCTGAAAAATGTGGTTTGGTTGACAGAACTCAGGCAACTTTATGTGTTTATATTGGTTTTATTCAAAGAAAAACGCAAGATCAAGATAACGGTTAATTTTATGAATAGTGTGGTGAATATTGGCATGATGGTTAAAAAAAAATGGGGGCTTTTGATTACACTTTTATCATTTTGTTTACTGATTCCAGGAATTTACTTACCTATGCTTAGTATTAATGCATCTGTTTCAGTAATGGGAATAGAGTTTGAATTATTAAATGAAACTCGCAGCATTTTAGAAACTGTGGGTACTTTATACGATAAGCAGTATGTTTTAGTGGCATCTTTAATCTTATTCTTCAGTATTGTTATTCCAGTGTTGAAGGGTGTGCTATTGGCTATAAGCTATTGGCTAGGACCTACTTTAAGTGGAGCCATTCAGCGTAGTATCAACTTGATCAGTAAGTGGTCTATGGCTGATGTTTTTGTGGTAGGGATTTTTGTTGCATTTTTATCGGCACAAGCGACAGGGCATTTTCAAGCTGCTTTGCACTCAGGTTTTTATTTTTTTGTGGCCTATTGTTTAAGCTCATTACTGGCTTTACAGTTGATTCAAAATGAGCTTTATGTTAAAAACTTGGCCTCTGATAAAAATAAAACATTAGCTAATAAAAAATCGACTACACTGGGTGACAAAAATATGTTATCTGCTGTTAAATGAGGGCGTCAGTTAGATCTTACCCTTTTAGGTAAGGCACAGGAAATAATCTACCCATTGTTCGCTTCTGAACTCGCTATGCTCAAACATGCATCCGCTCAAAATTAGTTTATATTGTAAAAGCAAAGGTTGTTGTGCAGGACCACTGAGCAAGGTAGTATCAGGTTTCATTTTGGGTCTTGCTATAGTGTTTAAAATGGCTTCGATATGAATGAGTGAAATATTACAAGACCCTGATATTATTTGGATTATCTGCCATAATGCGACAGTTGCTTTGCCTTTCACTGGTGATGTTTGTTTTCCAACCCCTGCTGCTTTGGTATCAATATTGGGTTCCCAACACCAGAGTTTAAAGTTGCAAATTTGGCAGTTAGGTGTTTATAAAGGGTGCCTTTGCTATGGGGTTGAGCTTGTAGAATACCAAGTACCTCATGGATACAAGTTTTTTTCTTTACGCAGTTTGATCAGTGTTTTATCAGAGTTTGAATTTAATTTACTGGGTCGAGCAATACAGTTGATTCGCTGGGATAAAGAGCATCAATTTTGCTCTCAGTGTGCACAACCACTGCTTTATATGCCTGGTGAAACTGCAAAGAGGTGCAAACCCTGTGCATTGGTGCAATATCCAAAGCTTGCTCCTTGTGTGTTAGTATTGGTGTATCAATCAGATCGAATCCTGTTGGCTCATGGGGTTAGACATCCAAAAGGCCTTTATAGTGCTCTGGCTGGATTTATCGAGCCAGGTGAGACTGTTGAGCAAGCTGTTCATCGTGAGGTACAAGAAGAAGTAGGGGTACAGCTAAATGCGTTGCAATATGTGGCCAGTCAAGCTTGGCCTTTCCCTCATGCTTTAATGCTCGGCTTTTTGGCGGCTTATGAATCTGGTAGCCTCTTGCCTGAACCACAAGAGATTACAGACGCTCAATGGTTTCAAATTGATAATTTGCCTAATATTCCACCTCAAGGTGTTTTAGCTAGAACCTTAATTGATACGTACCGTTCTAAATTGGGGCGCTAAAGTATAACTTTGGATGTATTCTTAACTGCAGTCGTCAGCTTTCCTGAAGTGTTGTGTTACTGTCGCAAATGTAATGTTTCATAAATTTGTAGTACAAATGAACTGGGTTTTAGATTCCAGATGAGCGTATCTTCAGCTATACAAACAGTACATGATGGGCCTAAAAGCACTTTAAAAGCGGCTCAGGATCAACACGTGACTTATCGTGGTATGACTTTGAGTTGGCAGCCCTCAAGCCAATCGCCGCAGTCAATGTTGCAAGCAGCCAGTGAAGAAATGTCTTTTTTAGCAGCGCAACGCAAGACTGAAAAACATATTAAAACACGTAATTTTAATCCTAAAGTGTCTCAAGCACCTAGCATTCAAGAGCAAATGGATGCTGTTAAAGAAGAAGCAGGCTTTGGTCAGCAGAAAAAAGCTGATAAAAAACTAATCTTAAAAAAAGACAAGGTAGTAAGAAAAAAAACAGAGAGTGAAAGTCAGTATGAAATTCTAAAAAGGAAAGTTCCTGATTTAGATAAGGAAATGTTAAAAGACTTTGGAGAAAAGCTTATTACTGAGCCTCCTGATAATTTAGAAAATCTTGATAAATTTATAACAACTACTTTTTCTGATGTTTCTCATCGTTATGTTGCCATTATTTATTTGAAAGAGTTTTTGAGTAAAAAGATAAAAGAATTTTCTACTTGCCGTGTTTCAGGTTTGGCTACACAAGCTCAAGCTTTGGCAAAAATACTCAGCTGGTTGAATGTGGTTTTAGTAGAACTGGGTGAACAATATGAAGCTGAAATAAAGGCTGGACTGAATATATCTGATGTGTTGGTATATTTTGTCAAACAAAAGTTACTTGACTCTATGCAAGGTTTACGCAATTTTTATAGGGAAGCTGTTCTCGGTTATGATAGAAAAATGGTTAACATTTACAGAAAGATTGTAAAAAAGTATGGTATAAAAAATTTTCAGCAAACACTGAAGTTTTTATCTAAATCTGTGTCGTGTGATATGAATGCTCATGGTCCTTCTGTAGAAAAATCTAAATTGCAGCAATTAATGGATGATACATTTATATTGAGTTTCATGGCCAATACTTATGAGCAGCTTTTTAAATTGTTAGCAAGAGTTAAAAAACCTCGTAAGCGTACCCGCCTGAGAAGAAGGCGAGAATCGAATGAAGGGGAGGAGGAAGATTATGATAGTGATATTGATTTAATTATGATTTCTATTTTAGAAATCAAAGATCAAGCTTTTTTTAGCAAAAGACCTAATTCGAACTTAATTAGGTTAGTGAGAAAGCTGGGTTTTCGAGACAGAGATGTCGCAAAAAAAATTAATTTTATGGCAGGCTTGAAAGAAATTATGCGCCATATTCCTTTAAAGTTTTTTGCCGAAGATTCTAAGCGACATGATATGCTTAGAATGTTTCAAGTTACGTTAGATACTTTTGTTGAGCAAGAAGAACCAGTCAATGTAAAAAGTCAATAAATGCTTGTGGGAGTATTTTGTGTTAGTGGATGAGGCGGTAAAGGATTTTGGTAGAGCTGTTGGTCTTCATGGATTTAAATTAGATCAAACTGATAAAGCTGAAATATTGTTTGATGATAATAGTAAGTTTGAATTTAAGAGATTAGAATCAATTTTGTTCTTAAGCTTTTTTTTTCCTTTGCCAAAATCAGGTAAGCTGAGAGTTTATGAAAACCTGTTATCTTTGACGCACTTAGATAATGACCATAATTATAACTTACAGGTTGGTTTGATTAAAGATAGTTTTGTAGTTTTTTCTGTCCGGCTGCAAGAAACTGAATTAGTTGAGAGCTGTTGCTTGTCTGTATTTGATTTTTTATGGGAGTTGAAGCAGGTGTATATGAGTGTGTAAATTGTATTTTGTTTGTGTTCATGGCTTTGGTTTTTTTTATACTATTTGCAATTGGTATATATAAACGACTGTATTGTGAAATTAGCGATAAATTTTTTCTATTTGCTACTGTTTGTAGTTTTTTATGGTTCTTATGTTGCTACTAAAAGACAAAATAAAATTGTGGAAAGTATTGCTTTTTCATTACAATCAACGTTGCTTGCTTGAGTGTTTGATCAAACAGTCACTAGTAGGTTTGAAAAATAAAAAAGGGATAAGGTAGGGAAATAATATGGCAAAAATAGGTTTTGGTACAGGAGTTGAGGGGGTTCTGCCCGGTCAATTTCAACCAGAAAAACCTTCACTGAATAGAGAAGGCAATCGTGTTCGGCTTGAAGGTGGACGTGTTCCACGTTATGTTGATGAGTATTTTGATGTGCTTCGTCAGCCAGGTGATATGATGCTGGAATTTATACGCCCCAATATTAAGTTTGGTGTGACTGCCCCTATGATGTATACCATGCATTTAAGGTCTATAAAACGTAAGCTTGATAAAAAGAAAAAACAGACCAGAAATATAAGAAAACGGCAGGCCGTTACAAGAGCTTTAAAAGTTTTAGAAGATCTAGATGAGAATGTTTCACAGTTTCAAAACAGTTTGTCTAGTTTGCAAAAAGCGTAATGAGTGATGTGTGTTAGACAAATAAGTTGTGAGTTATTGGGTTTATTAGAGAGGTTGCATTGGACAAACCTTTAAGCTTAAAAAGCAATCATAGATTAAAAAGTGGTCGACCCTCGAGTTCAATGGCTGCTGTTCAGCAGGAAGGTGAAGACACTTTATCGTCTGCTGATTTAGATTGGATGATGGTCACTGCGTTTGTTTATTTGCAAAATCATCATTACGAAAAGTCTATCGCTTTATTAGAAGCTGCGTTATCATTTGATAAAAATAATGTTGAGGCCTTAAAACAGTTATCTTATGCCTATTTAATCACACGTCGCTATAGAGAAACCTTGGTGGTTTGTGAAAAGATATATGATTTAACTGTTGAGCGTAATATTGATGTGGCCCCAGTGTATTTGATACAAAGTTATGCGTTGCTAGGGATGGATCAAAAGGAACAGGCTAAGGATTGGTTATTAAAGTACCAGAGTTTTCTTGGGCCACAGTTTCATGGTTAATTTGCAAAACGTTAATAAGGTTTTAAATTTCGCTGCTCGACCCGATCTCATGATAGCCGTGCTGTTGGTCGCGGTTGTATTTATGATGATCCTACCACTGCCGACCCTGTTAGTTGATATTCTTATTGGCACTAATATGGCTATTGGTGTAATTCTCTTGATGGTGGCTATTTATATATCAACACCCTTAGAGTTTGTTTCTTTTCCTTCTGTCTTACTGATCACTACTATTTTTCGCTTAGCATTATCTATTACCACGACACGTTTGATTTTGCTAGAAGCCGATGCCGGTAAAATTATTGAAACTTTTGGTAATTTTGTGGTGGGAGGTAACTTGGTTGTAGGCTTGGTGATTTTTTTAATCATTACCATTGTTCAATTTTTGGTCATCACTAAAGGTTCGGAGCGCGTAGCAGAAGTCAGTGCACGCTTCTCTTTAGATGCTATGCCGGGTAAACAAATGAGTATTGATAGTGATATGCGCGCGGGTGTAATTGATATGGAGGAGGCCCGCAAAAGGCGTAAGTTGGTTGAAAAAGAAAGCGCTATGTTTGGCTCTATGGATGGTGCTATGAAGTTTGTCAAAGGAGATGCGATAGCTGGCCTGGTGATTATTATCGTTAACATCCTTGGTGGTATTACCATTGGCACTGTGCAAAATGGTATGTCAGCTGGTGAGGCACTGGAATTGTACTCTATTTTAACTATTGGGGACGGTTTGATTGCTCAGATTCCAGCCCTGATTATCTCTGTAACGGCTGGTATTATCGTCACGCGTGTAACGACAGAGGAGTCTAAAGACTTAGGTACTGATATTGTCCGACAAGTTTTGGGTAAACCGCCAGCATTGATGATTGGGGGAACTATTTTATTGGGTTTTGCGGTTATTCCAGGCTTTCCTACCGGAGTTTTTCTATCATTGGCAGCTGCTTCTGGGGTCGGCGGGTTTATTTTACAAAGGCTCTCAGGTGCTAAAGCCGCTGGCAGTGGTACTGATCTTGCTGGTTCTGATATGTCTTCCCTGTCAACAGATGGGCGTAATGTGACAAAATCAGGGGAAGAAGAGTTTACCATAACCGTTCCTATTATTATTGATATTTATGCTGGTTGTGAGAAGTTTCTTGATGTCAAAGGCCTCAATGAAGAAATTGTAAATATTAGAAAAGCATTATACATGGATTTAGGTGTGCCATTTCCTGGTATACATTTGCGTTTCAGTAAGAGTCAGCAAGAAAATCGTTACGCTATCTTATTGCAAGAAACGCCTATTGCTACAGGTGAATTAAATCCTCATCATGTTTTAGTAATGGGGCAAAAAGAACAGTTGGAAATATTGGATATTTCATTTGAGCAGGCTGATTCTTTTATTGAGGGGCGAGAATTAGTATGGGTGCCAGAAGAGTATCTGGATGTGCTTGATCGTACAGAGGTCGCTTATATGAAGCTACCAAAAATTTTAACGTATCACCTTTCTTTTATTTTGAAAAAATACGGTGAGGACTTTTTAGGTATACAAGAGACCAAGTACTTGATGGGGCAAATGGAAGAAAAATACGGTGAATTGGTGAAAGAAGTGCAAAGAATGCTCCCCATTCAAAAGGTGGCAGAGATTTTTCAGCGTTTGGTTTCAGAGGACATTTCTATCCGTAATTTACGTAAAATTTTAGAAGCGTTGGTTGAATGGGCACAAAAGGAAAAAGATACAGTTTTGTTAACAGAGTATGTACGTAGTAGCTTAAAGCGTTACATCAGTTACAAATACAGCAGTGGGCAAAATATATTGCCTTCCTATTTACTGGATCAGGATGTTGAGGACACTATTCGCAATGGGGTGCGTCAGACTTCAGCTGGTTCATACTTAGCGTTGGACCCTCAAGTCACATCCAAAATAGTTGAAAATATTAAGGGTGCTGTGGGGGATATACAGAAGAATACATATAAACCTGTGTTAGTGACCGCTATGGATATTCGTCGTTATGTTAGAAAAATGATTGAAATGGAGCTATATGAGTTACCAGTATTGTCTTTTCAAGAGCTGACGCCAGATATTACGGTTCAACCTATCGCCCGTGTTGATATGTATTAACTGACGCAGTGGTGTAGTGGATAAGGTAATATGGCGATCAGTCAGTAACGAATTGTTAATTGTTTTAAACAGGTGGTGTTAACGTTTGGTAAGTTCTGATAGAATCTGTGGTAAGTTGTAATAATAATAATGTGCTTAAACCATTTAAGTGGTTTAGATTATAGCTTAAATTAAAGTGTGACTAGCCTAAGGTTTGAGGAGAGAGGCAGATTATGGATTCTGATAATAGAAAAACGGTTGATTCTTACCTGGCAGAAATTGGTGCAGCAGTAGGTAAGAATATTCGTCTGAATGAGAATGGTATTAGTGCATTTACTTATGACCACTTGACCTTTGTGATAGAAGTGCCAGAGAACGTATCTACATTCTTTATTTATACGACGCTTGGCTCTATTGCCCGATATAACAGTGTTGAAAAGGCCATGAAGAAGCTTTTACAATTGAACTACTTACAGCAGGAGACCCGTGGTGGGTGTCTGGCCTTAGATCCAATGAATGATGATGTCATCTTTAGCTATTCAGATCGAATTGATGAAATTAATCCCACTGAGTTTAGAAATGTTTTGGAAAATTTCATTGAGACTGCTTTAAATTTATACAAGGAATTGGAGAAGGTAGATAATGAGTTACCCGATCAGCCTTCTGCCCCGGGTCAAGAGATGCAGATGGGGGCTTTTGGTGGGATGATGCAAAACCAAGGTATGCCGCTTTCTACAGGTCCTAAAATAGCCAATGTGCCAGAATCTAAACCCAAGAAACCAGATGTAAAAAGACCTGCGGGGATGACCCTGGACCAACAGCCTCCTGTAGTGAAGAGACCTGCTATGCCTGCTCCTGGTGGCGTACAGCAACAATCGGCAAGACCTGCGCAGCAAACCTTAAAGAAACCTTCGAAGCCAGCAGCAGCGGGAGTGGCACCCACGAAACCTGCTAAGCAAACATTGAGTAAACCTGGGGTCAAAAAACCTGGAGCAAACATTGCAGGTCAGCAAGCAACCAATAAAAGCGCCAAAGCTACTGCGGGTAAAGAAAACGTGGCGCCGGGTACCCCAGTTAGGGGCGGAGCAAAGCCAACAGAACCAAAAAAGAGAGAAGGGCTTAAGCCCCATAATCATGCAACGATGCCTTAGAGCATGGGTATGTGCCAGAATCGGCCCTAAGCTGTATCAACTTATCTAATTGATACAGCTTATTCCGTTGTGTATGCCTTCTGCCTTAAGACACGGAGGCTTTACATTATGCCATATACAAAACAAGCTAAAATTTATACAAGCCTGCACATCAGAAAATATTTCCGAAATTATATTACGTTAGCAAAGGGGCTGTAAATATGTCCAAGCGTAATCGATTTAAAACCACTTTATCACCGAATCTCTTTAAAAATATTGAGCGTGCTGTAACCGAGTCTGAATTGGTGAAGGTACATGGGAAAGTCGTGCAAGTGCTGGGTACAATCATCAAAGCCAGTGTACCTGGGGCCAAAGTGGGTGAAGTCTGCAGGTTAGTCAATAAAGATGATGGTATGGAATTGTTAGCTGAAATTGTTGGCTTTAATCAGCAGCACGCGTTATTAACCCCCATGGGAGATATGCAAGGCTTGTCCAATGACACCGTTGTCTATGCAACTGGAAAGTCTCATCGGATTAAGGTCAGTGAGGGTTTGTTGGGCCGAGTGCTGGATGGGTTAGGTCGGCCTTTTGATGGTGGAGAGATAGAAGGTGGTATTGAGTGTCCTGTTTACGCTGATCCACCCAATCCTTTGACACGTAATTTAATTCAAGAACCTTTACCGCTGGGTGTCAGAGCTTTAGATGGCATACTCACCTGTGGTGAGGGTCAAAGAATGGGAATATTTGCTGCAGCTGGTGGTGGTAAAAGTACCTTGTTAGGTATGCTGACAAAGGGAGCGGCTGTTGATGTTGCCGTATTGGCGCTGATTGGTGAACGTGGTCGTGAGGTGAGAGAGTTTATTGAGCATGATTTGGGCGAAGAGGGAATGAAGCGGGCTGTCATTGTTGTTGCGACTTCAGATCGCCCAGCCTTAGAGCGTGTCAAATCAGCTTATATTGCCACAGCTATTGCAGAGTACTTCCGTGACCAGGGCAAACGTGTATTACTGATGATGGATTCTGTTACACGTTTTGCGCGTGCACAGCGCGAAATAGGTTTGGCTTCAGGTGAACCTCCAACGCGTAGAGGGTTTCCTCCTTCGGTGTTTGCGGTGTTGCCGAAATTATTGGAAAGGGCAGGGCAATCTGATGTGGGTTCGATTACTGGTCTTTATACTGTTTTGGTTGAAGGTGATGACATGGCCGAGCCGGTTGCAGATGAGACCCGTTCTATCTTAGATGGCCACATTATTCTATCTCGTAAATTAGCCAGTGCCAACCATTATCCAGCTATTGATGTTTTACGCAGTGCCAGTCGTGTGATGAACAACATCGTCAGTGATGCGCATAAAGAAGCAGCAGGACACTTGCGAGAATTATTAAGTAAGTATGAAGAAATTGAATTATTGGTGAGGATAGGGGAATACAAGCAAGGGAGTGATCCTTTGGCAGATGAAGCCATTGCTAAAGTCGAAAATTTAAAAAATTTTCTTAAGCAAAGCACTGATGAATTTACTTCTTTCGAGAATGCGCTCAACATGTTACAGCAAGCGGTTAATTAATTATGATTCCAGAAATTCTAAAAGTAAAGAAACATAAAGAAAAGCGAGCTAAAAGTTACATGCTTGAGTGCCAAGAGGGTAGGGATTTAGCACGGACTAAATATGAAAATAACAAAAAGGAAATAGAGGATTTTAAAGTGTTTCGTCGTGAAGAAAAAATACGACTATTTCAAAAAATTCAAAATACGCCTGTGGGTTTAAAGGCTGTTGATAAGATGAATAGAGAAGTGGCATTGCTTAAGGATAAAGAATTGAATTTAATTGAGCAAGGTGAGCAATTAAGACAAGAGTTAAAGCAAGCCCAGGAAACTTTAGAAGAAGCTAAAGCGGCTTATCATAAGGCCTATTTAGAAGTACAAAAATATGAAGAATTGAAAAAAGAAGTCGAGCAAGAAGAGAAACTGGAGGTAGAATATAAAGAAGAGCTTGAGCAAGAGCCTGAGCCTAAGCATAACAGTAGCTTTTTTGCTTTTTAACATGAGCAATAATCTATGGATATAAATAATTTAACTTTAGATAGAGAGAAGATTAGTGAAAGAGCCAGCCGTGAAGCTGAACAGCGAGAGGCCAATGCGGAGCAGTCGAGTGACAGAAGAAGAGAGGCGCTAAGGTTCAAAAAATTACTTTTAAGGAAGCAGCAAGTTAAGCAACGAGAGAAGCATGAATTAGAGGATAAAGGAAAAGAAAAGCATCTAAATACAGAGCATCAAGCAGGTGAGTCAACACAACTACAGCAACAAAACCCTGCACAAGACGTTACTGATTCCTTAGATTTTGCGGTAGAACCCGGTGATGTTGATATTGATGATGATGAAATAGAATTTGATGATGATGAAATCGATGAATATGAACAAGAAAGTTTATCAGAAAATACTTTAGAAAGTCCGCAAGAAAGTCCGCATACTATGAGTGCGAAAGCAGATGAAAAGTTTGATTTACCACAAGATTTAGACTGGGATACTGAGATAGAAGAGCAGTCTCAACCTGATTACAATGAAGGTTTTTCAGATATTAACCAAGAGTTTTTAGTTGAGCCTACACCAGTTATTTTGGAAAACGAACAAGATGCGGGTTTTAATGAATTTAGAAAAGATGATGATGAGGAGGAGGAAGAAACAAGCTTAGGAGATACACCTTTAGGTATTGTGTTTGAGAGACAAGTTAAGCCAGATGTGCAGTCATCAACCCACTTAATTGAACAGTTTGCAGAGGTTGATGCTGCTGAAGCAGAAGGAGAAAATGCAAGCAGATTTGCTGTTTCTCAAGAAACCACCCAGCGCATGGCTCAATTTGCAGGGTCCACAGCAAGTGATATTAATGCTGGCGCAGTTGTACAAATCGATGAAGCAAGTGCTGGAGAAAATATAGACGCAACAGAGGAGAATAAAAAAAGATTATCGCCTGCTCAACAAGTGGGTATCAGAGTGAAGAAAAGTCAAGGTGTTCAAGAAGAGGTTGAAGCAATTACCGCAGTTGAATCTATAGAAAGCAATGAAGACTATGATTTAGATGATCGTTCTGAGGTAAGCCTAGAAAGACGTCTAGAAGTAGAGTTAGAATTAGAAGAAGAGGAAGGCGAGCAAGAAGAAGATTCTGATGCAGAGTCTACTTTACCCATGGAAGTTCTGCTAGAAAGCACGGCCAGAGCTGATCCCCAATCCATGCACGTGTTATCGGAAGAATTGAATGAAGACACTGAGACTTTAGCAGAAGAAGAATCGATAGAACAAATCCAGCTTGAGAGTTCAAATCAAAAGACAGGGGTAAGTACTCATTCTGCAGTTCATGGCTTAATTTCTCAAGAGGCGACACAAAGAATGGCTCAGCTTGCGTTGAGCACACACAGTGATGTCAATGTTGCTACTGCTTCGGAGATAGTGCATGCTGATGAAAGTGGAGATGGTGAAAGCTATGAAGAAGAAAATCAAAAATCAAAATCTTCAAAAATATTTTCTAGTTTAGGCAGAGCTGATGGAGAATTTGAGCCCATAGGGGCAGTAACAGCAGTTGCCAGTTGGGACGAAGAAGACTCAGAAGATGCTTGGTCTGAGCTTGATGTATCAACCATGGGTACAGAGGAAGGGGAAGTTCAGGGTCAAGCTATTGTTCACAGTGCTGGTACCAGTACCAGGGAAACACTCAAAAGATTATTAAGATCTCAAACCTCATCGGAATCAAATGTAAAAACCAAAACGGGGACAGCATCCGTGATGGAGTCAGAAGGATATGGTCCAATTTTGGAGGTATCTAGAGATGAGGCTGACGCTGAGCAAAACGAAAAATTTTTACAATCGTACTCTCATGAAGAGCATGCTGCAGAAAAGGCACTTTATGATGAGAAGTACACTAAAATGTCTGCAAAGCGTGCTATATCTTGTCCACCAACTGCCACTGAGTTACAAGCTGCAAAAACTTTATCGAACTTATTGGCGACAAGAAAGGACTCAGATCGAGTGGCTTTAGAAGTACAAGTGCTGTCAGATCAAACATGTGTAGCTGAAAATGATGCGGCTGTTCCAATCGATCCGATATCTTATGTGTATGAAGAGGCGCATGAGCAAACTGATCAAGTGGTTGAAACTGTGCAAGAGCAAGAATCTATAGATCTTCAAGAGGCTAATAATGACGATGATAGCATGTTGCATGAGGCCATGGCCGAGCGTAAACGTATTATGGATAAGCGCGCAGTGAAAAAGCGTGCTTCACTGGGTTTTGAACCAGAAGAAGATAATTCAAGTGATTTTTTTGATTGTGTTGAAGAAGAAAATAAGGAGCAAACTAGAGGGAACGAATCAGAATATTCAATGCATCAGCAAGAACTCTTAGAAAATACACAAGATGCGGTTGATCAATCATTGCTAGAAAGTTCAGCTTTAGGTGATGTTGTGTTACAAAATATGAATCGTATGATTGCTAAAGAAAATGACGACTCTAATTTGGATGCAGCTTTTTTAAAGCGTTATTTGTACAAAATTTGTAACAAAATTGAAGTGCTGGCTCATAGGGCGTTTGAACATGAGCAAGGCGCTGCTTCTTCTGAGATCAAACTAAAAGTTAGTGGAGAACTTATAGAAGAAGCTTATGTACATGTAAAATTTTTAGATGGGAAGTGCACTATTGTCATTACCGTTCGTACGGATACCATTAGACAATATTTATTAGCCAATTTAAGCACATTGAAACGAAGTTTAAAGAAAAACTATCACGAGGATGACATAGAATTGCTTGTGTCTGTTGCTGATAACGAGGATGATGATAGTGCTATTAGTGTCTAGGTGCTAATTTATCTATGGTGAAAACGAATGGTCACAGCGTTTGTGCCTAAGTCTATAAAGCCAGATGTAGTCAGTCTCAATAATATTTTGTGTACACATAGTATCAGTTGCCAGATTGATTTGAGTGGCGTTACTTGTGAATTAAGCGTGCAGCCTGATTTGTACGATTACCATTACAATATGGTTCTTATGCTACAAGTTAATCAATGGGTTTTTCAACTGCTGATTGATCAGAGCTTTTTGGATCTGTATTTAAAAGCTATAGGAGTAACAACCACTTATTTGCAGTTGCCTTCTGTGCTTCAGGAAGGTGTTCTGAATGCTTTTTTTGAACACATGTTGAAAGGCATTCAGGGGGCGGTTCAATTGCCAGTAGCTTTGCGAGAGGTGAAATTAGTCAGTGAAATAAAACACATCGATGTTACTTTGTGCCTAAGTGTAAAATTAGGTGAAGATGTCTCATTTGCAAAAGTAGTGTTGTCACCGGATATGTTACAACCAGCGAGAGATTTTTTTTACCAATTTATTAATAAACGTCACAATATTAACCCTAATATCCCTATATTTGTTCGTTTTGAAATAGGCACTACCCGGATAAACTATAGAGATCTCATAGAGATTGAGATTTGTGATGTAATTTTGCTTGAAAGTAAGCACCAAGATGTTTTGATAAAAGTTTCAGATAAATTGATATTTAGAGGAAGTTATTGTGAACAGGGGGTTCGTGTGGAAGAAGAAACTGTAGAACCAAATTATGAAGAAGAGCATTATGAATGTGAACAAATGAATAATGAAGAAACAAGTTATGTAGAAGAAGGAGGAGATCATGAATATGAAACTGATACTCATACTGAACCAGAACAATTGGATAGCTCTATATCAAAACAAGCTATTGATTCTGTGCCGGTTACGCTAACTTTTGAACTTGACAGAAAAAGTATAAGTTTAGGAGAACTGATGCAAATAGGTTGTGGTTATGTTTTTGAAATGCAAACTCTATTAGAAAAACCTGTATCAATTCTAGCTAATGGCCAAAAAGTTGGTTTAGCTGAGATTGTAAAAGTGTCAGATGATAGGTTGGGTGCAAGAGTTTTGGAAATTCATTCTTCTTAAATTAATTAAATGAGGTTTTTAAGTAAATAAAATGGATGAACTAGTCACGCAACCATCGGTATTGCTTTTAGTGATGGCTGGTGTTTCACTGGTACCTTTTGTTGCCGTGATGACGACATCTTTTGTCAAATTGGCTGTAGTATTTGGCATTTTGAGAAATGCGTTGGGTTTGCAGCAAATTCCACCTAATATGGCAATCTATGGTCTTGCTATTATATTGTCGGTTTATATTATGGCACCAACTGGTTTTGAAATTTCTCAAAAATTAATGCCGCTTGATATTGATTTAGGGGATCCAGAAAAACTAAGACTTATGCTTGATGAAGGTGGGATACCTTTTAAAAATTTTTTAAGAAAGCATACACAAAGTGCAGAGCTGACTTTTTTCATGAGAAGTGCAAAAAAGCTTTGGCCAAAAGAAGAAGCTGACAAGATCACCGAAGACAGTTTTTTAATTTTAATACCTGCCTTTGCGGTTACAGAGTTAACTTCTGCATTTGAGATTGGATTCTTAATTTATCTGCCTTTTTTAGCAATAGATTTAATTATTTCCAATATTTTACTGGCTTTGGGTATGATGATGGTTTCTCCAATGACTATTTCTTTACCTTTTAAATTGTTATTATTTGTATTAGCTGATGGGTGGGCAAAGCTGATTCATGGGTTGGTTTTGACTTATCAATAATTTTAGTTGTCACTTGTTAAGAAGATAAAAGTATCTTAAATAAAAGGCGGTAGAGGCATGACTGACGCTGAAGTCCTACAATTTACCGGACAATGTTTGATGTTGAGTCTAATATTATCTTTACCATCAATCATTGCGGCAACATTGTTTGGTACCTTGGTCAGTCTTATTCAAGCATTGACTCAGATTCAAGAACAAAATATAGCTTTTGTTGTTAAGCTGGTTGTGATTACATTTGTTTTATATTTTACAGCGGTGTGGATGGGAGTAGAAATATTTAATTATACAGAAAATATTTTTAATAGAATTTTGGATTTGTAAGGATTGATATGGATTTTAGCTATATTGAATCCTTTTTAATGACTATTTTGATCAATTTGCCGCGTGTGACAGCAGCTTTTGTGATGATTCCTTTTTTTAGTAGAGAAATGTTGCCTGGGGCACTGATTAAAAATGGCATCATCATGTCTGTTAGTATGTTTTTAGTGCCCGTGAATATAGCTACAGCTGAGGCTATGTCGCTGTATACCTTTGATACTTTGTTGTTGTTGCTAAAAGAGATGTTTATTGGCTTGGTTATTGGTTTTTTAGTGGCTATTCCTTTTTGGGCAATAGAATCTGTAGGATTCTTTATCGATAATCAAAGAGGCGCTACTATGGCCAGTTCTTTGAATCCTTTGACGGGTTCACAGACTTCTCCTTTGGGTATTTTATTAAATCAAGTATCTTCGACTTTATTTTTTGTGAGTGGTACGTTTGTACTTTTTATGGAAGGTCTGTATAGAAGCTATAAAATTTGGCCTTTGGTTTCATTTATACCTGAAATAAAACCCACAGTTGTTTTGTTTTTTATAGATCAGATTGGGTTTATGCTATTGTTAGCAGTGGTTTTGTCAGGCCCACCTATTATAGCCATGTTTCTTTCTGAATTTTGTTTTGCACTTATTAATAGGTTTGCACCTCAATTGAATGTATTTGTATTGTCGATGCCTGTGAAGAGTGCTGTAGGTACGTTTATTCTCATTATTTATATGCATGCTTTATTTGGCTATATGCATGAAGATGTTGGAATGATTGAGACTGTTTTTTCAAATGCTAAACGGTTATTACAGTGAGTCAAGGTCAAGGCGAAAAGACAGAAGAAGCAACTCCGAAAAAACTCGAAGATGCTCGAAAAAAAGGTCAAGTTTGGCAGAGTAAAGAGATAGTGTCAGCAGCTACGATGTTGGGCGCTTATATTTATTTTTTTGTGGCTTGGGATACTGTTCTAGCAGACCTTTTAGAGTTGATGGTTATTCCCGAAAAATATTTAGCTTTTCCTTTTAGAGATGCTTTAGCACGAACATCACAAGCAGTATGGGATAAGATGATTGATTTGTCATTACCTTTTGTCTTAATGGCAGCAGGTGTGGCTATTTTAGCTCAATTTTTACATGTTGGTCCAGTATTCTCTTTTGAACCTGTTAAACCCGATATAAAGAAAATTGATCCTATTGCTGGGTTTAAAAAAATATTTTCAATTAAAAATCTGGTTGAATTTTTAAAATCTGTTGTTAAAGTGACTTTGTTAGGGGTTATTTTAGTTTACGTTATTTATAAAAATATCCAAGATATTATTTTATTGCCTAAGTGTAAAGAGTATTGCATTACAGCTTTCATTGGCGAGCTTATGTTTGAGCTAGCTATGTTTTCTATGTTGGCTTTTTTAATTGTTGCTTTTGCTGATGCATTTTTTCAAAAATATAATCATTTAAAAGAAATGAAAATGACTAAGGATGAAGTTAAGCGAGAGCACAAGGATTCTGAAGGAAGTCCAGAAATTCGTCAATCTCGTCGTTCTTTTCATCGTGAAATATTAGAGGGAGGAGTTGAGGAAAAAGTCAAAGACTCATCTGTAGTAATTACCAATCCATCGCATGTGGCGGTAGGTTTGTATTATAAACATGGTGAAAGTCAATTGCCTAAAGTAACAGTTAAAGGCAAAGATTTTTTGGCTATGAGAATAAAAGATATTGCTTATCAGCTGGGTATTCCTGTGGTGGAGAATGTAGAGTTGGCTAGAACTTTATTTGAAGAGGTGAAAGTAGACCATTTTATTCCACGTAAATTAATTGAGCCTGTTGCAGCTGTGTTAAGATGGTTGCGTTCTCAGCAACAGTGAAGTTAAATCAAGTTGGGGTGGATGATGCAAACTGACAAAATCAGATCTTTGAGCTTCGGCCACGATCTCTGACTCTGGGGCCACATCTCTTGTAGGCTACTGATTATAAAAACTTATTCGGAAAGATTTTCTATGATCGTAAATGACGGTTAGGTGCTTCTCAACCGTCTATTTTTGATCAAACAACGCACAATATTCTGTTCATATCTTGTTCTTTGAGTAATTTT
>JANQJO010000048.1 GCA_028281605.1 Pseudomonadales bacterium | reverse complement strand
GGTTCTTTCACTGCCAGTGTATCCAGCGCTACACAGAAAATCATAAAGCTCAGACAACAGAATATGAGGATTTTCTTCCAATTTATTTGTTGCCAAGTTGTAAAATTTTTCTATTGGGTCTCTGGCTTATTGGATTTAACGGATCGAGAGTATTTTGGAATTCTGCCATGCTTGAGATAACGGACTACACTTCTTCAGTTGATCCCCAGTATATTTGCAATCTCCTCTTGAGTCTTACCGCTATTCCCTAATTGAATAATCTGTTGAAAATCTACCATCCTAATCATCCTTTGATTGCCCTCAATGTGTCCAAATGGGCATTATTGCACAAAGTTTGTTATGTGACAGTTTAATTGGCCGCTAGATGTGACAGTTTAATTGTCCCTATCCAAAGCCCATACTTCACTGCAATCACAGCAACAAGAAAATCACGGGAATGTGAACAGGGCCATTAACTCTTAAGCAAGCCCCCTACCCTTTCTTTTTATTACTATTTGCACCTTATTTTGGCAATAAATTCTAAAATAGACCGCTTTTTTTTCGATCATCGGATCCTCTTTACTACCAACCGTCTCACAAGCGATATGTGTACGCCGCCCAATAGCGTACTGGTTAGAACAATACGACCAAGCTCCCCCATTAACTCACTAACGACGTTATCCACTGAAACTGTGGATAACTTTCAAGTTGAATTCATATGTGCGTATTTCTGTGATGCTGAGTAGGGAGGTCTGATCATTTTTTGTATTTAAATAATAAAATTTAAGCTTTATTTATTGCTTTGTTAAAAGCCTTTTCCCACGTTCCGTAGGACATTCACATGAAGGCGATTTAAGAATACTTACCATACTTCCAAAAAGCCAAAATCTAATTTAACGAAGTTCAGCATCCGCTTGCTGCTTTTGGAATTCTTCAAAACTTAGATCAGTAGGATCTCTCAACAAAATATCAGATAAGAATGATAAGTATCCATCTTTTAATCTAGGGTTTGTCTCAATATTAGGATCAATTTCGTAATCAACGAGATATTGAACTGATAAATTTTTGATGAATTTTTCCCAATGGATCTGCTGTTGCTCTTCGTTCAACTCTGCATAAAGTACTGCCGTTCGCTGAAGACGCTTTTCGATAAACTCTTTTTGTAATTGTTTTTGTTTTCTGCTTTGAATAAGGGGATCATTTTTAACATACCCTTGCTCAAGAACTGTACGCAAATATCCTCCCAGATTCATCTGCTTGCGTTCAATAGGTTTTTTCTTTCCAACACGGTCTTTAACATATTGAATAGCTTTTCTAATATCTTCTTCAGGGTGCTTTTTAATCCAGTTGCTGGCTGTAGAGGGAGGTACATTAAAGTAATTAACCATTTCCTGCTGCAGTGGCGTACAAGTGGTCTGTACCGAATCCAACTTAACCAAATTATTACGCTTAACAGTAAATTTTATATCTGTAACACGATTCCCCCCTTTCTTAATAAGCTCTGACCCAACCGAAATCTCACTGTGAGCATTGATCTCTTTTAATGCCGGTTTTAAAATCCGACTATTAACGTATTTAAATTGCTCATATAGCGTAATATCCTGCACAGAATTCATATTTTTAAAATCACCAACAGTCAATTTAACTGTACAATAGTCGCGCTTCGCGCCCAACATATCTAACAAGAATTCATAAATCGGTATGGTGTATTGACAGTTAAATTTTTGCTGGATAGACAAATGCAATTTAATATAAAAGTTTGGGGAAGCAATATATTTTCTTAGCTTCGGACTATATGAATACTCCACTAAATTCCCATGAAACGCTAAATCTGCAAACAAATGACTATGAACACGCCACATTTCTGCGTGTTCCTTGTCTCTATCGAACAAATTAAATACAACATCTTTACGGTACATGTCTAACAAAAACTCTCTAGCATACCGAAAATTATCCGTATTTGATCCGATCGCCCTAAGTAAATCAGCAATACTGATCGTATGTGAATCTTGCACCGATAAATTCGGAAAAGCATTAGCTAACATGACGTTATATGAACGCCTTTGATTAAGTGTCAAATCAGCAGCCATTTGTACAACTGAGCTGTGCTTAATCACATGATCCATTCCCATATTAATTAAATCCCCACAATTTTAGTCACCTTAAAGTTACCCACAACGTCCCAATTCAGCTCCCACAAAAACAGTTACCTTTACCACATTTTTGGTAACCCATCCCACAAAACAAGTCACCTGTAATTCCACAAAATAGATCACCTCTCCACAAAACAAGTCACCTCACCCACAAAAATAGTCACCTTAATTGCCATAAATCAATAAATTTCAACAAGTTATACAATATCCAAATATATACAAATATTACTGTTAAACAAACAAACTTTTGTTGTTGTTTATTTTAACAGTTTTAAATTTAACCAAAGCCTAGAAATTAATAACCATACACTCTTAAGATTTACAAAAATGCTAATTGTAACTGACTATTTTGTCAAATTGTGTTTATAATTACGTGGTTTTGTCAAAAGTATTCAAAAAAACTCGAAATAGACAAACTTGTAGGAGAAAACACATGAGTTCGGTACTTGAAGAGGTCAGCCAAGTCTATAACAAAGCAGCATTATCACTGAATCACATCAAAAAGCAGAATTTGTTACCTGATGGTAAAAAAATCGATTCATTACAATTGCCCATAGGAAAGGTGACCGAAATTGTGGAAAGGACAAGACAAAGTGTTTTGAATGCTGAAAAAAATAATATTATTAAACCTCGCTCTATAAACTCTGCTACTAATCGACGTGAAGGTTTCACTTTAGAGCAAGTACACGCTCTACAAGCACATTTTAATACACAACCTTGGCGCGAAACCAATGATGATCCAATTATCATTGCAGTGCAGAATTTTAAAGGTGGCGTAGGCAAATCAACACAAGCATGCTCTCTAGCACACTATTTGGCCACAAAAGGTTATCGGACACTATTGGTTGATCAAGATAGTCAAGGATCAACAACAGCAACTTTTGGCTACTTACCTGACAATGACTTCGAGCAAGACCAAACTTTATTTCCGTTTTTTTACGGATCATTTAACAACGAAAAACCTTGCCAATGTATAAACCACGCTATTAGGAAAACACATTGGGATAGCCTCGATTTAATACCAGCAAACCTGCTGTTCTATGAGTCAGAGTACGTATTAGCAAGTTACTTGAAAGACAATAGCATAGAACCACTTACTTTACTGCACGAAGGCTTGCAAGGTGTAGCAAAAAACTACGATGTGATCATCTTGGACGCTCCACCAGCATTAGGCTTTATCTCGCTAAACGTTTTAGCTGCTGCTAATGCTTTCATTATCCCTACCCCACCAGCTCTCTATGATTACATGTCTACATTTCAATTTTTAACAATGCTATTTAAATTATTTAAATCTGGCATTATTGATAATAACAGACCATTTCATTTCTTAAAAATTCTACCTACCCGGGTTGAATCAAATGATGTTGAAACAACTTTGTTAGAGATTATGCGCCAGGCTTATGGAGAACACTTGATGAAAAATGTTATTCCTAACAGCCGATACATCAAAGAAGCTAGTAATTTGATGACTACTATTTATGAAATGGCAAGCATTCCCACACCAAGTAGTGATAATGGCAAAAAATCCCGACCTATCTCATCAATGACAGGATATAAGAATGCTCGAAAAGCAATGGATGCTGTTAACAGTGAAATCGAAAGCTTGATTCTAGCAACACGAACTAGTCGCATTAAAAAACTTATTCAGGAGGTATCATATGAGTAGGCTTAGCAAACGATTATCTGATCTTAATTTAAATAGTGGGTCAGAGGAAAAACAAAAAGACGAGAATATATTAACTAGACGTACTAGCACTATTCAAAAAGAATTCGAAGAAGAGCGTACCCGTCGTGTAGAATTCAAAATCCCTCACGAACAAGTACAGATTCCAGTAGAACATGACCGAATATTCGAAGACCTGAATGAAGAAACTTGTGCAGATTTGATTTCTGCTTTTAAAGCATGTGGCCAGCAAAATGAGCCAGCGATTGTCAGGCCAATCAATAACCCACCAAACGATAAAGTTAAATATGAACTTTGTACTGGAGCAAGGCGCTATTGGACAAGTCAATATTTAGGTTGGAAGCTGCTAATAGAAGTACGTGACATCTCTGATCGTGAAGTTTTTGAATTAAATGATATTGAAAACCGAGCACGCAAAGATGTCAATGATTACGAAAGAGGCCGACGCTACCTAAAGGCGCTTCACGATAATCTTTATGATGATCAACAACAACTTGCAGAACGGCTCGGAATATCTCGACCACAAACGAATAAACTCTTAACACTAGGAGCTTTGCCACTGGAAGTTGTAACTGCCTATCCTAGTAAAGCCGATATCAAAATTCGACATGCTGAAGCACTCGGCCCGTTGATTAGAACTACAAAAGGTAAGCAACAACTAATAAAACGTGCCGAAAAAATTGCTGAGCTGAAAGCTCAAGATCGGACCTTAACAGGTTCGAAAGTATTTAAGTTACTAGCAGAAGAAACAAGAGAAAAAAAATCTCCGAAGGGGAGTGTGGCTATAAAAGAAGTAAAAAATGAAACAGGGACCGTCATTGGTTCTTTGAAGCGTAAAGGAAGCCACTTCATTGTCACAGTTAGTGCACATGCGGAAGATAATCCAACGGATGTACTTGATAAACTTAAAGGTGAAATAGAGAAAATTAGCAATTAACGAGCAATGTTCGCATGCGAACATGTTATCATAATCTATTGATAATAAAGTAAGTATTAGTTTTTTAACAGTGAAAAAGCACTGAGCCAAAGGGCTGCCACCCAATGACTCAGCTAACCATAACAACCACAGGAGGTTATCATGGCTGGAAACCATTGTAAGATAGACAATGAATTACCTAAAGAAAAAGATGATTATGCTCTTCCAGAAAATACTTTCATCATATCGCCAAATCTACCAAAACAGTTTGACGTGTGGACAGTCGACTTAATAAATGATCTACTAAGTCGAGCTAAAGCTATTAGTATGCTAATTTCTCGCTATGGTGGAACTGATCAGTGTGTGTCTGATGCATTAGAGAGCATTATAGGGCTGCTAAACCAAGTGAATATGGTTGTACAATATGTTGATCCAAGTATCGATTTAGATTTGTAAATAGTCTAACTTCATAGCACTACCTGTATCACATCAATGTGATACAGGTAGTAAAATTACCTTTTCTTTAGTATTCAGTGCAAAGTCGATTTATTTAGGTTCAATTCTATGCAAAATGCTGTCCAAATAAAGTAGATTGATCTATGGTATGCCCACGTGAGCATATTTATTATGAGAATAGGCATAGAAAAGGGAACAGACATCAATATTCAACTTTTATGCTGTGAAAAACAGACGATGTTTCGATTCATCTCAACTCATATCTGTTTTGCCACTTACCGATAAAAGAAAAAAACACAAGCTTCAGCCTCCGAATTAAGACTAATGAATGTTTTTAAGCAAAATAGTTTGCTTTTTGTTTTGCTAGTTTCGGTATGAAGCATCTTGCGCACGTCAATGATTAGATGCCCAATATTGATTGGTTTCTTATCGCTATCATGTGCTAATGGAGGCAAAAATGTCAAAAAATACACTAAAGTTTTTTCATAGATGATTTGTGTAACAGCTTTCTGTCTCTGATAAGTGATATTTTCATTCTCATTTTGTCGTCACAGAAAGGTCGTTTATAGATCTACTGACTCAATAAACGATGGTTGCTTTTTTTAGAGATGATTATCATATCCATTTGGTCGACTGATATTCTAATTTCAATTATGTAGTATTATTTAGTTATATAAAGCCCTTTGAGCCCCATTATATGAGCATTACCACTTTAGACGTCTATCAATACCTGATTAACTATGGTCTGCGTAATCCAGAATTAAAAGCTTTGATACAAGTGCTCCCGAAAGACTTAATGGTGTCTCGAATTTGGATTAAACGCTATTATGAGCACCCTAGTACAAAAAAGAAAACGCTGTTAGCTGTGATTTTGGGAGATGCGTGCCTCTATCGAAGAATTTGGAAAATTGACGACGTCACCGAGCTTATCACGGCTGAGGTCTTATTGCGTGCTTTACACTTTATCCAACAACACCCTGATCGTCTCTTGGAACGCTTTATGCGACTTGAATCCATGCCTCGCAGGACTTTGCCAAGCAGTCTACAGCATGCATTTGGTGAGTTACCAATCTCACGTTCATTAGATGTGATTCAATACTTGGGTGTGGCCAGTCATTTAGGGCCAGTACGTCCTAAGTGGCTAGCTGATACCTTTAATCCTGAACACTTTAAGGCCTTCATAGAAACGTTTACACTAAAAGAAGCTACCTTAGATTTGTGGTTCAAAAAAGGGCCTGTACATGGTCAATCTGATATGTTTTTTAAACAAAACATGGGTTGGGTATCAATACATAATATTTATTTATCCTTGCGCAGATTTACTTTCAGTCCAGACAATCATATCCAGTGTTTACCGCTTGCAATCCTCAAGGCTTGTGACCTGCCTTATCGTAGTATGCCGCTTTGCACTGAGTTTTTGGATATTTCTATTTTGATCGTGGATGAATTGATTGAACTCAAACAAATTCAACGGGCGACTCAACGGGAGTTTTTTGCCCGTCTTTTACACCATGCGAAACATCCCAAGATTAAAAGGCTTTTGGATAAAGTCCGGTGCTGGTTTTTGATGAATGTAGAGCGTTGCGCCAATTTGAACTTATTGGGCTGGGGCCACTGTAGTAAATATCATTATGGTGCCTTATTTAATCGCAAGCGTCTTATTGAAAGAGGCGTTCCCAAGCGCTCGCCATTGAGTGCTTTGTACGCTTCCATTTGCCCTGAACGTATGAAACAGTATCTGTTCAATTGGTTTGATCAGCATGATGAAGCATTTAGAGAGCAGCTCCAGTTTTTTCTGGAGCGGTTTAATTCAAACACTTCAGCCATTGTCTTACGTGATGTGAGTAATAGTTTGTATCTAGCAGAATATTTAGTCGAAGAAAGCATCGATCCTCGCGTCAAACTACCTGTGGTGGCTATGTATACCTTGGGCAGATCAGAATATGTGCCTGAGTCTAAGTCTGCTCAAACAAGAAAGCCTGTGCCTTCATCGCAGCATCGCAAAATTTTGCCAGGGACGACGCCTAAAACGCTGCCCTTATTGGATCAATGGGGTCTGTAAGCGTTTCAATATAAGGCTTTCTCTATTTTTCCGTATTAAAAGAAGCGGGATAGTTGTCATTCTCTCAGCAATAGGGGAGGGTGCACATTTAGTGTTAACACTACGTAGTCTTCTTGTTAAGATTTTTGAAGTTTTGTCGGTCCTGGTCACAATACCGCCAGAATACTACATCTATGATATGGCAATTAGGGATACAAGAAGATAGATAGCTCAAAAAGAATAAAATTCAGATATCCTTACCTAGAGGAAAACAACGGCGGCTTTGCCTCAGTTGCAAGACCCATAGCACCGGAAGATAAAAAAGAATGGATGGGCTACACTGGCGTTCAACTAAAATGCCGGGGCGATGTAAAGTACTACCAAATCCGATTGCGAGTCAGTCACAAAGATGTGATCACCCGTTATAAGTTTGAGTTTGGTCCTGCGTCACCTGAATGGAAAGTCATAACAGCCCCCTTCGACCAGTTTACGGCAACATTCAGAGGCAGAGACATTATCAACGCGCCCGCTATTGACAGTGAGCATATTGATGAAGTGGGCCTATTGATATCAAAGCGGCAATTGGGTGAGTTTTGCTTTCACATAAGAGATCTCCAACTTGTTAATTGATGATTCACTTAAAATTAGAGGCAGCTAGGCAAATACCTAATGGCGACTCAAACATTCAATGAACAACGCGGTTTTATACTCACAAGACACCAACGTGCGGCTAAGGATACTATCTTCCTAGAATACTGGCTTGCGACTGAATCTGGTCCCGTTAAACTGGTTACCCCAGCCCAAAGAGATGTGTTTTTCATACGACAAACTGACAGGGTTGCAGTTGAGGAGCAACTAACCCGTTTCAGGATTCACTATGAGTACAAGGATCTCGAACTCAACACCTTCGAACATGAGCCCGTCGCCGCACTTTACTTTTCTCAACCAGGCAGCGCCTATAAAGCAAAGCAATCACTGGAATCCGTAGGCATTACCCGTTATGAGGGTGATATTCGTCTAACCGAACGGTTTATCATGGAGCGTTTTGTTTATGGCAGTGCTCGGTTTATCGGAACGTTCGTTAGCCATAGTGATGATAATCAAAATACCACTGTCTCAACCTACTCAAATCAGGTCGGTACGTAGTCGTTGGCGCGAAACTACTTGATCTTGGATGAAAAGAAGGGCCCACTTTTGTAAAATATAGAGTTTGACGACAAAATATTCAAAAAGGAGCCCTT
>JANQJO010000047.1 GCA_028281605.1 Pseudomonadales bacterium | reverse complement strand
CCCAATGTTGGCTATAATTCCAAATATTTCTGTTTTACCTTTTTTAATCAAATAACTCATCATCACACAATCTAGTTTAAATATACATGAACATTATTTTTGACAGTAAGGCTATTAAAATATTGGAACTGAAATTAAGGCTGTCCTTGTTTTGCTTGTTGTCCTTATTTTGCTTGTTTTGGTCGTCCTTGTTTTGAGGCTGTCCATCATATTATCCTGTTTTGAGGCTGTCCATCATATTACATAGTTGAAATAGAAATGAACCTTATTCTTGAAAAGCAAGGCTTTTAGGATATCAATGAGTCTGAAATTAAGGTTGTCCTCTTGTTCCCTATGTTTCAGTGAAAAGGCTTTGAATAAAAGCCTTGCGCTCTTTGCCTTTTTTGCCTTTAGGATATCCCATGACTTGATGAGTTTTCTTCATTAATGTTTGTAGAGTTTGGCGATAAGCCAGGTTATCTTCCATATTATTTTTTTTCAAAGATTTAGATAGATGCAGTACATCATCGTGTATTTTTTGTTGTCTATCCGATCTGTGATTTGCAAGTGCTTGTTCCCACTCAAGAGATAACTGCAATAAGGGTCGTAAACTTTCATCAGCTAGTGTTAAGGCTTCTTCTTGTTGTTGTATGCGTTCTTTCGTTGCTTGCTCAGTTTGTTTTTTCCTTTGCCAGTCAGACAAATTTAATTTATGTGTTTGGTCTTTTAAAGTTTGATGTGATGATGTTGTGACCTTTACAATGGATTTTTTGTCATTATATTGTGCTAGAGTTAGGCCTTGCTTGATTGAATTTCTAAACTGTTCCAATGCCATTGGTTCTAAGCAATGGTTTTTTGTTTTATTTGCATCCATCATGGATAATAATGCTTCCAGTTGCGGGGTTTCGTGCCAGTTTTGGTGAAATTGTTTTTGGCAAAATTGATTCATCCATTCAATGAATACATTACGGTACTCTTCTAGTTTAGATGCGGTTTTATCTGGGTGATTGCATAAGAGCTTTGAGTCGATAATTTTGACATTCACCTGTCCGTAACCAAAGGCTTTACCCATACCCAAGCTGTGTGTCAAAGGGTTTTCCGTATCACCTTCTAATGCCCACAGTAAAGCGCCTAATTCCAAAGGTAGCAAGTTGTGTATGCGAATACGAGCGGTAAAGTTGTGCCCTTGAGCCAATGGTTGCAAGCGTACAGTGACTTTGCTGTCGGGTGTCACTTTATCGGGTAGTGGAGCCACTTTGACTTGCTCCGGAGGACGTATGGGATAACGCTTATAACCACGTAGTTTAGCATTGGGGTGATTCAGAGTATGATAGACATACTCAGGTTTGCCGTGTTTGTTTTTACTGGAAATGACTAATTGCCCTGCTTTTTGTTCTGTTTGTTGAATATAAGCGGGGTAATAATTGGGTTTCGGTGAACTTAAGACTGTTGCCTCAGAAACAGGTAAAAGATTTTCTTGACCTTCTAATAGACCTAATGAAAAGCTGACACGACCTTTCAAGCTGTGTTCAGATTCGGGTCGTATAGTACCAAACATTAAATCGCATAGGTCGTATGCATTGGTGTCGGTTGCACGATGTAGGGGGTTGCTGTTATCCAGTGCTTGACCCAAACTGTTCGCGTAAGGGAGGCGAAACATCTGTGACAGGCCTAGATGTTTGACGTGATTAGGGTTGTTTGCATCAGGTAACCAAAACACTGGAATACCTGGTATTTTTCCTGTTCCTATTGCTGAACTTGGATCTTTTAATTGTTTGTACCAATAATCCCAAGTGTTAGCACGACCATTATTGTTATTTGTTTGGTTTGATTGGCTATGGTGGTCTTGAAGGAATTGTTGCATCAGTTTGGGGGCTAGCTCTATGGATTCAGTCGTGGAGACAGAAAATAAAAATTCGGTGTGTTTAGCTTTATCATTTTTACTGTCAGAGGGTTGGCCAGTGACAACCGTGATGCCTTGGTGTTGGCAGTCGGTACGTTTGTGCTTGGCAAGGTGTTCAACCTTACCCAAGTAGTCGGTAGAGTCTTGTGTTTTATGAATATTGCGCTCAGTTTTTAGAGAAAACCAAACGGTTTGTGCACCACCTAGCATGTCGTATTTAATGTCTGCTGTTTGATCTTTAGCGCCTAGCTTCTGTTTACCTTTTAAAAAACAGCACTGTAATTGTTTCTGCTCAACTTGTGCGTAGGCACAAGGTAACAGTTGCCAGCCTTGCTCTGTGTATTTGAGCCAAGCGGCTTTTGATTTTCTTGCTTGAGAGCTGCTAAAGGCATCGAGATAATCTTTTTTATTGTGTAAATCCCTAAAACTCAGTTGTACGTCATCAACCTCTTGCATGCGGCCAAAGCTGGCTATTTGCAGGACGTTACGTATCATACCTCTTAAACTGTTGCCTGCAATGGCGCAGCGGCCATCTGGCAGGCGATAAGGTTGTACGGGTTCTTTGTGTTCGCGTGGCTGTCCACTGCCTACCAATAGTGGTGTAAGCGTGTGTATTTTAAGCTGCAAGACACCACTGATGCCTTCGGTAAAGGGCACATCGTGACTGACTTGTTTAGCCCAATCAGGCAATAGAATACGCTCATTGAGTGGTACAAAGTTATAAGCGGCTGTAATGCCTTTGTGTATAGAGTTAGTTTGGCTCATTTGCACTCTCCAAAACCCATAAATCTAGCTGCAAACAACTGGTAGCCTTGTTGGGGTGTATATTGCCATAGACGTTGGTAACGAAGAATTTTATTTTGATTTCTTTGTAAAAATGTGGCTTCTTCTGTTAGGCAGGGTTGGAAGTGTTCTGTGATTGGTTCTTTGGCTACGTGCCAAATTACACAGTGCCAGTTGTTACCTGTCCATTGCAGATGTAAGCTTTGTGTTTTGTCTTGTTTGCAGCATTCGGCGGTTAGAAGGTAGGTTTCAGGTTTATTTTGTTTTATAAGCAGTTGCTTGAATATTTCTTCATTTTCAAACTGATGTACCTGAGAGGGTGTTTGTAGCCAGCCTTGCTTTGGGTTAAAGTCTTCTAGTGTTGACCATACGTCTGCCAAGGTGCTTAAGTTACGTTGATGCTCTGGGGTGAGTGTGAAGTACTCTTTGCATAAGTTAGGTAGTTCATCTGAACCTAAGTCTTTTTGTAAAGCTTTATAGTCTGTTATGCTTTGATCATACAGTTTTGCTTCACTGTGCATGGATAGGTTCCTTATTGTGGGCTTGTCTGAGTGGTGTAAAGAAAGGTTCTAAGGTGTCACTGACACCCCAAAAATAACCATGTCCTTTGCCAGAACCGGCGCCAAAGCTGAGACGCCCTTCACACAGGTCTGCCAAGGTTTTTTCAAGAGCTGTCCAAATATTTGGCTCGATAGATTTGGTTTGGCGGGTATCGAGTATCAATTCAAAATATAGGGCGGGGGTTTGATAAAGTAATTCTTCGCTGAACAAGGCACCTTGTCGTACGCCTCCTGTGAAGCGATCGATGCAATTATGCGTTTGTATGCCTGTGTGTGTTGCTGTATCAAAAGCCTTAACAGTGCAATCGCGTAGCCAGATTAAACCCGCGGCTCCAGCGTTTTGATGAGAATTGTGCTGATCAAGTTGGGAAGTATAGCCAAATAAAGTTTTTACAGCCAAATTACAGCTACCGACATGTTCTTGAAGATTGATATCTTCTTGATCGGCAAAGTGTCCTTGCAGACAATTGTAATGAAAGGCAACACGGTGCGCTAAAGCTCCTTTAATGCTAGAAGCCGGCAATATAGGAGTTGGTTGTTTACTTAAAATGGCCGTGTCTTGCCCTTGTTGTGTCGACCACAGAATTTCGTGCTCACTGTATATCAGTGCATCGGCTTCTCTGCCTTTTTCTTTTTGTAAGCAAAAAGGGTTGTGACCGCCTCCAGGTCGCCAGAAATCTTCGGCTTGAAGCTGTAATGATAATTGAGAGAAGCGCTGTGTTTCAGTATTGTTGGGATTGACTTTGTATGGTTTGAGAGGCTCAATAGTAAAAATATTGCGACTCAATTGGGAAAATATTTGGTAATCGCTGGTGTCGTTTAAATTTAAATAACGTGTATGGCATGCAATGACTTCAACACAGCCTAGGCCACTACGGGTACGTCCGCCTAGGCGAAAACGAGGATCGGATAATAAATGCAACAGACATTGCCAAGTTTGTTGGTTGCTGTGAGCAGTTTCTTGTTGATCGTCACACCAATAAAGCATTTCAAAGCTGAAGCGTGTGCCTTTAGGAATGAGTGCTTGCTCGAATTTGTGTTGATCCTTGGCCACACCTTGGTGATTAATTGCAACGCCATCCCGTATTAAAGCATGTTCATTTGCAAGGTATTGCAGTATAGGGTCGTGCTGTAGGTTTGTGTAAAGACCATCAATGGCTTGATTATGTTGATCGTGCACGTGGGCAAAACTCACGGTCAGTTTAGATGCTTTGCCTTGTTTTTCTGTGTCATCCATATGGCCGAAGACTTGTTCTGGTGTATGCAGTCGCTGTTTATCTTGTGTAGGTAGGTGTTCTCGATGGTCTTGGTACAGGTGTCGTAATACTCCGGCTAAGGAAGTGCCGGCAATGGTGGGTAGGCCGTTGGCATCACGCATCAGCTCATTGGTCAGTAATTTATCGTATAGACCTGTGGCAATGAACAGAGGGCTTTGTGTTTGTAGTGTCACTCTTGCAATGTAGCAGCAATGATAGGTTTGTGTCATGATGCAAGCTCCTTCAAGGATGGTGTTTCTGCTTGTCCTAGCCATGTCAGTGTTTTATGGGCCCATTGTGAGACAATATGTCGAACTGCATCTTCGCTGGTTGTGTTGTCCAGTTCTAATGTTTTGAGTTGGTGTTCCATAAAACTGCGAAACGTGATGATGTTTGCCTGAAAGACACCTTCTGCGCCCCAGTCAGGAGCTTGTTCGCTTAATGTGGTTTTGCAAATGCCCGTGTCGGTATCGAATAAGGCTTGTTTGAGAGGGATTGTTCCTTGTTTTGCTGTTTCCATCACGCGTCCCCATTGGCTTTTGCTGGGGCCGATGCGCTCTTGTGTACCGGCTAAAGCTTGTGCTGAACGATAAAAGCTTTGCGTGAGATCGCGTAATTTTAAAGCTTTTTGTTCAATGAATTGGTGTTGATTTTGATTATTATGCTGTGCTTGTAGCCAAGCAATCAGAGGGTGATCGGGTTGTTTGATTTTTTTGAATTTGGCGTTTGCCTCGGGTTTTTGTTGTGTGTGGTTTTTTTGAGCGTGCTGACGATCTGAGTCTGGGAAATTTGGTTTAACTGAATCTAAGAGCTTGGGGTTCACCCAAATTTGCCCCAGGCCTTGTTCACGATATAGGCCCACTCCGGCAACTGATTGCAGTGCGATTTGATTTGCATTGACCTGATTGTTTGCTAGTTTAAAAGTGAGTACGCTGCCTTTGGTAATAACGGTTCTTTCTAAGTCATAGCAGCCTCTGGCTTGATTATAGGGGGTGTAGCTGCGTGAGCGAATGGTGCTCTTTTCTAAACACAAATGTCCTTTGGGTAAGCCAAGTTCTTCAGGTGTCGGTGTGAGTGTTGGTATACCTTGAGCGTTTAATACAGCTAGGTCCGATAAGCACCAGAGCTGCAAGCAATGATCATCTATAACATCTGCAACATCTGTGGTGTTGGGTAAAGTCTCTTGATCGGATTGTACCTCAATGTGAATGCGTCCGAATTCGGCTGAGCGAGATCGCCCGATGCGGTGTTGGCCGGACAGTGCTGAGATTAAAGTTTTGAAGTCATCGGACAGTGTATCGTCTGCGTGCACAAAACCAATGAAGGTTTGGCCTGTTTCTAGGCCTTGATAGGCAAACAGTTGGCTTTCAGCGGCGCCACCGTATTTGCCGTCTATGGCGGTTTTTAAGAGAGATTTGCGTTTGGCTGTAAGGATTTGACCGGTTTTAGGGTCGATAAAAGCTTCGTGTACGGCTTGCAGTTTTTCAGGTGGTTTTTTAGTTTCATTCGTAGGCTCTGAGTTTTGTTTCGCTTTGTGATAAAGAGCATCAGATTTTAGCCAGCGAGTGTTATCAATAGTTTTATAATAGTCTTCTCCTTTTTCGTAAGACCAGCTTAGAGGGATGGGGCAGCTTACAGTATTCGTGGGTAATATGCTGGGATAGGCCGAGCCGAATTGTACTTGGCCTGAGTGAAAGAGTACCCAACTTTTTTGTGCAGGGAGTGTAGAGTATAAGTGAGCGGCGGCGATGCCTAGGAATACGGAGCCAGGCAGATAGTCCAGCCCTCGGTGGCCGACGGAAGCTGCATGCTCGCTTAAAATAACATCGTCTTGCAAGGTGACGATTAGTTTAGCTCTTTTCATGTGGATTTTCCTCCTGCCAAGATACAATCACTCGGCCTAAGCCGCGAGTGCGTTGGGCGCCTAAACCTCGTAATAATGGGAAGGCTTGTTCCAGTAACTGTGGCCATAGTGAGGCTAGGGTTTGTTGTGCTTGTAGGGAAGTAGGGTCTGATTGGATGCTGGTTTCAACAGACCAGTGAATATTGGCTTCTAAGATCATGGGAACAGCGACTTGCATACCACGTAAGGAGTGGTTTTGAGCTGTGCCGGTTGTTGGGTTAATGGCTGTGCTGTAGAGTGAGCGAAAGCAGTGTGCTTGTTGTGTTTTTAAGTTAGGGTCTTGTTCGCAGTAATCGATAACGGCTTTGGGTAGATGGGCATTGCTGATGGCCAGAGCACCTCTTTGGGTGTGATCTCTGGCAATGATTTCTTTGTCTGGACCTTGGTAGAAACCTTCTGAGCCGAATAAGAGTTGTGTGATTGTGATGTCATTGTTTGTAAGTGGTGCGGATAATATAGATTTCAGTTGTCCGAAGTTTTCCGCACGTTGTACTGCATCGCGCAATAAGCCTTTGAGTGTGCGCCCTGGCAGGTAGGGCCAACCGTTGGGATTGGTTTCGGGGATGGCATCGACTTGAAAGCCGGCGCCGCGTCCGCCGCCTGCGTGCCAGTAGTCGCGGATATTGAGTTTGAGTGTTTTATTACGGCAAGGGTCTTTGATCATGCGGGTTGTGCCTCTTGCTTAGGTTGAGGGTGTTGAGCGTTTAAATCAGTTTTTTCTTTGATACACTGCCATTGTTGCAGGATGTGGCAGAGTGCTAAGAGGTCGCCTATAGGGCTGGTGTTCAGTTTATCGTTTACGGTTTGCAGGGGAAAAGGGTTTGTTTTTGCTTTGGCTGGGTAGTCTTTAAGTAGTTTTGTAAAAGCTTGGTTGATTTCTTCTTTCAGTGTTGGGTCTTGTTTGTTGAGGTTATCGTACCAGCGTTGATAGTATTCTTGTGCTTGTGTGGGTTGTTGGTATAACGCTGTGGCTAAGGCTCTTAGAGGTCCCCAAGGTATGTCAGTGCTTACTAGGAGTTTGGCTAGTGTTTCTAAGGGTTCGATTTTTGCCTTGAGTTGTTTGTCACAGTGACCAACGCCGTATGCGCCTAGAGTCAGTTGTAGTTTTGTGTTTTGAGTCCAATCGACCGTGAGTTCTTGTGGTAGGATGTTTTGTTCATAATCTTCTGCAAGGCTGCTGGTCAGTCTGTGAAATGCTATTGCAGATGGGATGATGGGTGGTGATGTTGTCTGTTGATTTTTTTTGGCTTGTTTTTTTGCATATTTACACAAGGATTCTGCCAATTGGTAGGCCTCACGAGCGGGGTGATTGATTTTCACAAACGCGATACCGGCACAAGCTGTTAGTTTGGTTGGGAGTGCTGTTGGGTCTTTTGTGAAGTTTGAGATATTTTTTAGGCATTCTTCGCTGTTGTTTTCGAACTTGGTGATAAAGGCTTGGGTAAAAGCTAAGGCTAGATCGGCGCGGATGATGAGGGTAATGTCGTCGCCTCCGAGTACGAGTGGGCGAGCGGGCATCCAGTTTACTTTTGATTTCGATTTTGGTTCTAATCCTAATCTGGTGTTTGGAATCAATATTGTTTCTGTGGCATTTTGAGCGGATTTTATGCAGATATCTTGTAGCTCTTCAGAAAATTTAAAGAATGTTTGAATGCAGCGTTTTTGCTTGATTTGATTGAGTATGGAGCCCATGCCATTGCCATCGATATGGACGTAGGCGACGTTACTGCCGTGGAGGTGGTCGGGTTTGAATTGTTCTTCTAAATCTTTAGGCCACTCGATGTTTTTTGCGTTTGTGAATTTACTGGTTAGAGTTTGAGTAGTGGCTCTAGTGTTGTGACGTTTAGTGCGGGTAGCTGCGTCTAGCCATTCGCCTTGTTTGTCTTTACCTATTTTTTCTTGTTCGATGGCAGGTTGGCCAGTGCGAGGGGTTAACCTCATTAAAGGGTTGGCTAAGGGGAGAGTGATAGGGAGTTGGTTTCGTTGTGTTTGGAGTTTCTGTAAGCCTTTTTCAAAGGCGGCGAAGTCGTCTTCATCTTCAGTGATGACGCAGACGCAGTGTATGTTGGGGAGGTATTGAGGTAGCAGTAAGGTCCAGAGATTTTGGAAGCGTTGGGCTTGCTGTTGTTCGTTGTATAGTGCGTAAAAGGCACCACCGGCTTTGCGGATAATTTGATTGGGTTTGCCGACGATGGCTTCGACTTTTTGGAGTACACTGCTCCAGAGCAGGTCTAGGCGCTCGCTGGCGTTTGAGATGTCTTTGAGCTTGCCACCGGAGAAGAGGTAGTTTTGGATGCTGAAGGTTTTCGTTAGAATAGCGTAATATTTACTCATTTTAAGGTCTCGAATGCTGGTTCAGTTTAGACTTAGTACCGATCCGGTATGGAATTTTCCTGTGTCAGTATCACCAGGTAAAGCGTTGGCACAGATATATTTTTTTGACATAGCATTATAAATAAAAATGCTTCTTCTATTTAGAAACGGTAAAGTCATGTTGATTAATAGCCAGTTAGGTATTGGGCCATTAAATGCTACAGGTAAGGCATGTGAAGAATTTTTTGTATTATTTTCATATTCGGTTATAAAAGAACATATATCGACTTTATTTTTTTCTAAAAAATTTTCAGGTAAGAATTTCTTTCCGTCTTTAGTATTAAAAATGTCGAATGTGATTTCATAGAATTCAATATCAGAGATTTTTTTTAAAGCAATTTTATTGAATCCAAATCCTTTTTTTTGGTTTATAGCTGTAGCCACTTCATTAATGATTATGTCTGGATTGTTGGGGTCGAATAAAATACAGTTATTGTTATCAATGATTGAATGTATAGTGGAGTAACAATTGTTATGTTTTTTTATATTGTCTATACTATCTAATAGTACCACTATATTTGAGCTTTTTCCTTGAATATTATTAGTAATGGTTTGATCGACTTCATGCTTACAGTAATCTGAAGTGATGAAGTTTTTTGAGATAAAAAGTACAACATACTTGCTGTTTTGTAAAGCCTCCAGGATATTTCGATGTAATCCACCTGTTCTGGGTAAATTTTCTTGATCTATCCATGCATCAATAAATCTTGCTCTTAGTCCAGAATAGGTTTGTGAAACGATTTCTGCATCTTCTCGTGCATAACTTAAAAAAGCTGTCGGCATTATTTTTTCCTTCCTTTTGTTAGTCTTAATAATCCTTAAGTTAGTAAGTTTAACAGTTCTGTAAGATTCGTCGATTGTATTATTCGATATTTTCCTTGCCCCATTACAGCACCTTTGCCTATGTGAGTCCATTGTCCGAGCCAAAGATAAGGCCAAAAAGGTTCTAATTGCTTGCCATCAAGAAAAAAACGCCCAGCTTGACCCTCTAGTGAAATCCATTGTCGTTGTTTAGTGGAATAGCGTTGGTGTTTTTGTTGGTGTAGATGAGTATCAAGTAAAGATATAGCTTTGGCTTGGCGAATTAGTTCTTTAAAATCTGTTTCGAATAGGCTGTCAGTGTAAAAATAGCTCAGCATTGATAAACGGCGCATGAGAGCGCTGAATAAGGCTTCAAAAGTTAGATGGTTGCGCAATAACTCACCTTTATGTTTTATGCTGACTGGGCTTTCGAATTCGAGGCAGATGTAGTCTTCTAAAGTGGGAATGTCTGGAGTTTGTGGGGGTAGGGGTTCTCGTTGTTCAGAGTGATCATTGTATAGTGAAACAGTTTCGCCGAATACAGTTTCTTGTAATACTTCTTTTAACAATAAGCGATTTTTGTTTTTGGTAAGGCCTTTCAATCCTGCCTCTCGAAAAGCAGTAATCAGATAGGGTAGGGCGCTATTGGCTTGACCGATTAAAATTAAATCGACAGCACAGGTTTCTCCTTTATTTAAGTATTTTATTGGCCAGGGAGAAATGATATAAGGGTGAGGGGGTTGGGTATAGGTTTGCATTTTTTTGCTATACCATGGAATCGATTTTTCATATAGGCTGCCGTAAGCACAGTTGCTAATATAAGGACAGCCTTTACATTGGGTACGTTTTTTTTCAATGCAAACCAAGTGTTTTAGGGCATATCCTAGCGCTCCGCGCCAGGTAGAGCCAGGATAGGTTTCGAATTCTAAAGGTTCAAGTGCTTCAAAAATGAATTGATAGTATCCAACGGGCAACTTTATATTGGTTGCAGCAGCAGTAGTAATAGATGGTGCGATTGGTGTATAAACCGGGTTGAGCATTTTTTATTGTTGAACCTTTCAATAATAGTGAGAGCTCATAGCATTGTGAGGTTAAGGCTATAGGAAATTGAAATGTATCGCAATGGTAAAATTATAAGAATGATTTTTTAATTTTACCGTTACTAGAAATGGGTATGATTGATATGTTATGCTGCTGAAGCTTTAAGGCTTTATGAGTGTGTTTCTGCTTTATTATATCAGTAGTGCAGTAGTGCAGTAGTGCAGTAGTGCAGTAGTGCAGTAGTGCGCTTATTGAGGTAGGCTTCTTTTGATATTGCCTTAAGTTATAACGAGAGTGATTGTATATTAGTTTTTTCTATAGATAAATATTATCTTTTGTAAACAACTTTTGGTTGTAATTCAGCTCTTATAGCTATTTGATTTAAAAGGAGAAAAAAATCTGGAAGGGTCTGAAGGGATGCCCTGTTATTAAGGGATTAAGACTGGGCAATGCCGCACCGTATGCCGGTTTTTTGGGTCTGAAGGGATGCCCTGTTATTAAGGGATTAAGACTCCTAGCGCCCCCTCCCATTCAGCTAGAAAAAGTCTGAAGGGATGCCCTGTTATTAAGGGATT
>JANQJO010000033.1 GCA_028281605.1 Pseudomonadales bacterium | reverse complement strand
TTCCTCGCTTTTTTACAAGTGGGAAGAGTGCACTACTTTGCCTGGAGAATATATAGATATTACTTGCTCAATAGATTAGCATGGACTCTGAATAGCTGGGTAGGTAATACCTTAACATTTGCCGCTCCTGAATTCGTTTTGCTCAAACATGCATCCGTTCTAATATGTTAAAGTTATTTTGTGCATGCTCCTTGGTAGGTTAGAAAGTAATCTATAGAAGTGCTAGTATAAAGTGAAAAGTTTAAAAAAGCCAAGAAAGAGATTTTGTCAGTCTTGAGTCCATTGTCTTAATAGGGCACGATGCAGTGTTAGCGAGGACCAGTTAAATGATTATCTGGTCTATCCATTCGTAATTGATGATTTTTTCTAAAACAGGAAGTTAGTTTACGAATATGACACGATGAAAGTGAATTGATATTATGTTAATCCAATTTGATGAGGTTTCTTTGAGTTTTGGCGATCAAATTTTGCTCAAGGAGGCTGGGTTTGTCTTAGAACCCAATGAAAGAGTCTGCCTGATAGGGCGTAATGGGGCTGGAAAATCCACGCTGATGAAGCTCATTATGCGTGTATTAGAACCTGATTCTGGTGAAATCCGTTTTCGAGAAGGTCTTCGTATTGCCCAGCTTGAACAAGGCTTGCCGGACACTTTAGATCAAACGGTTTTGCAAATTATTTATGAAGGACTGAATAAACTGAAAATTTTAATTGAACAATATCAATCTTTGTCTGAGCAGTCATTGGATGCAACTGGTTTAAAAGCGCTTGAAGCATTGCAAAGGCAAATTGAAACTCAGGGGGGTTGGGATATTAATCAAGCCGTTGAGTCTATGGTGACCCAACTGGAATTACCGGCTGATAAATGTTTAAAAGAGCTCTCAGGAGGTTGGCGTCGACGAGTGATGTTGGCCAAAGCTTTGGTTTCAAAACCGGATGTTCTGCTATTGGATGAACCAACTAACCATTTGGATATTAATACAATTGAGTGGTTAGAACATACGGTAAAATCTTATGAAGGTACTGTTCTGTTTGTTACCCATGATCGATGCTTTTTACAAAAACTGGCGACTCGGATTATTGAGTTAGATCGAGGTCGCTTGATCAGTTACCCTTGTAATTATCAACGTTATGTCATTTTGAAGGAGAAAGCTTTAGAAGAGGAAGCCACTCAAAATGCTTTGTTTGATAAAAAGTTAGAGCAAGAAGAAGTGTGGATACGGCAAGGTATCAAGGCCAGACGAACTCGTAATGAAGGGCGTGTTCGTGCTTTAGAGACTATGCGTTTGGAGTATGAGCAGCGAGTTAAGCCACAAGGCAAAGCGTCTATTACTGTACAACACGCTGAGCGTTCTGGTCGCAAAGTAATAGAGGCATGTAATATTACTAAAGTCTATCAAGGTCAGAATTTGATTAAAGGGTTTTCTCTGAAAATCATGCGAGGTGATCGTATTGGTTTGATTGGTAATAATGGAGTTGGCAAAAGTACCCTGCTGCGTATTTTGTTAGGGGAGCTGGAACCTGATTTTGGTTCTGTAAAATTGGGGACAAACTTAAATATTGCTTATTTTGATCAAATGCGTCAAGAGTTAGAATTGGATAAAACAGTTGCCTATAATGTTGGACAAGGTAAGGATTATATTTCTATTAATGGTAAAGACCGACATGTGGTGGGTTACTTGAAGAATTTTTTGTTTACGCCCAAACGTGCAATGACGCCTGTGAATGTTTTGTCAGGTGGTGAAAGAAATCGTGTGCTTTTAGCTAAATTATTCGCAAAATCTTCTAATGTTATGATACTTGATGAACCTACGAATGATTTGGATTTGGAAATGCTAGAAGCTTTAGAGGAATACCTTGTTGACTATCAAGGTACTTTAATTCTTGTTAGTCACGATAGGCACTTTTTGGATAACGTGGTGACCAGTGTTTTGGTGTTTGAAGAAAATGCAACAGTGGAACATTATGCAGGAGGGTACAGTGATTGGTTGGGGAAAAATAAAAAATTAGCCCTGGGGGAGGATGTGTGTTCTACTAAAAGAAAGGAGCAGCTAGCTTTTCAGGCACAGAGCAAACAAGTTCATGGTGTTAAAAAACTCAGTTATAATCAGCAGCGGGAATTGGCTCAATTACCTGATCAAATCGAGCAGCTAGAGATAGAAATAAAAGCTCTGCAAGATAAGATTAACGTCCCAACTTTTTTTGATCAGCCTTATGAGAAAACAGAATCTGTATTGCAAGAATTGTCGAAGAAGCAGAATGAGCTGGATGTTTTGACAGAAAAGTGGTTACAGTTGGATGCCTTGCAGTCGGGTACTCAGTGACTTATTAGGACTTGGGAGGTGTTCGGTGAGTAGGTCAAGGGGACCTCATCTCCCCCTCAGTCTCTCGTAAAGCCGGACATGAAAATTTCCCTGCCCACCACTTAAGCGATATAATATTTTCTTCAATTAGTAGATCTAACACAGGATTAGAATTGTCCTCGCCTAAAGAACGTATTTGCTGTGATGTTAATTCTTTGACTTGCTTCATTGTAATTTTGCCTGCAATGATAAGAGGCGATAAGTTTATCAAGCAGTTTCTATACCACTCAGCCTCATTAGATATAGAAAAATCCATATTAAGTAATTCATCTAGTGTCAAATGGTTATGTACTACTAGATTCATAAGCTCTGGCGAAAAGTGTGTATTAAAATTCAGATCATCAGGAATATGCCTTTCATTGCGAATGTACATCCAGCTTCTCTCAGACAAAGACAACAGAGAAGTCTCTCTTAAATAAATAAAAGCCTGTTTTATATCAAGCTTTCCCGACAAAATTAAAACAGATAGACGTGACAAGTCCGAATAACGCTTTACTTTTTTAGCATCTTCCACACTGATTTTATCATTAAGGATCAAGTCAGCAAGTTCGGACAAAGACACAAGTTTTTCATAGTTCTTTATCGATGTCAGCTCGGATACATCATCTTTTTCAATCTTTTCTGTTGCTATCAGTTTTGCTATTTGAGAATAGTCTATGCCAGGACGATATTGAAATCTCTTAATTTCTTCAAACGTAATTTTTCCATCAATAATTAATTTTTCAAATGGTTTGATTAGAAAGACATCATTAAGACCTTCAGTACTACTGTACGACTTCTTAATGTCGTCAAGAGTCACATACTTTGCATAAAACAATCCTTTTAGCGCGCTTAATGCTGTATGAGTATAGTAGTTTTCTAATTCTTTCACTTGATTAACAGTCAGACGACCTTCCTTAATAAAATTACACAATACATAAATCGCACAACACTCCGTATATGAGCAAGCTAAAATTTCATCTACAGTGATATGGTCATCCAAAATCAATTCGAAAAAATCAGAAATTCTGTTAAGGGCATCGGTATCGAAATGATTACTCTTAACGCTCTCAAAGTTCAATTTTCTATGCGTTATAAGACTTGCAATGCCCTTTTTGTGCAAAGCATTGGAAACACACAAAGACTCATCATGGGTTAAGCAGTTTATATCTTTCAAACTTAAATAATCAACCAGTAGCAGTTCTTTACACCGTTCTATTAGCAGACAACAACCTCTATCCAACTTTATAGTTTCTTCAATACTGATTTTATTCTTTAAAATCAATTCTTTCAGAACAACTAAATTCTCAAGTTGCTCTTCTGCTAGATCTGCAACGGCTTCTAAAGTTAAGTAACCGTCCAGAATCAAAGGTTTTATTTTATGCAGTTGAAGTACCTTTTTTATATCAGTTAATTCTATCTTAAAATTTTCCCTTGTAGGATACTTGCCTGTTAATAAATAGGGAGCAAAAAACGGATGAACTTTTCGGACATCAAAGCCCACTTGAACTTTTCGTGTATTAGAGTTCATTTTGATAGCTGCTAATTTAGCAAGTACTCTGTTATCTGATATCTTAGCCAAATCTAAACAGGTTGTTGGCGACTCGTCTAAATGCCTTGCAATGTACCCTCTCATTCTTTGGTTTAAACTTTTCAGAAAAGGCACTGTTATATCAGCCATGTAATCAGCATAACGAGCTTGAGGCTCACCCTGTAACACCGGATCTGAAGACTCAGTCAATAGTAATGCTAATACCGGCAAATGACGTAAAACAGCCCGGGTTGTATCTATGTTATTATTAAGCATACACACTTCTCACTTTTTTATGATAAAAACCACTGCTAAAAACTCAATAGGTGTTCGAGTTTTTTTGACTAAACTTTACCCGTATGTTTAGCTATGCGTTTTATATCAGTTTGAAAATTATTTTAAAATCAGTGCATTAAGAGGGCATAATAGTCCCCATAGTTAGTTCAAAATTTTCCACATAGTTTTCTGGGGGAAAACGAAACAGTATATCTCTTCTAGGGGTCTGCAATGGTACTTGTCAGTTTATCAAAAAATTTAGTCAATTTCATCATTGATGTACTTGATGGCTGTAAAGGAAGAATATGAAAGTAAGACTGAAAATTCTATTGGATGAACTTTACGATTCAAACCATAAAAAACGAAAAAAGTCTATGTGGTCTCTGATCGATCTTAGAATGGGTACGAAATAACTTTAACATTTGGAGCGGATGCTTGTTCTCGCGAAGCAAGTTCAGCAGCGGAAAATGTTAAAGTTATTTCGTGCCCATTCCCTTATGAGTGAATCATCGTGGTTTGGCTAGAAAAGCCTCGGACATCTCCTTAGGCTGATTTGTAGTTGTTCATGAATTTATACAGTCATTAAACTTTTCTAAAGTTAAGTAAAGCAGCCATGAGTGATGCAATTTTCACGGTAAAAAGTAAGATAGTCTTGATTTGTTAGGTAGTGATTCGTTACACTGTTATTACAGAACGTCAAATAATCTATACAAAAAAGACAATAAGAAAAATTATTTTTCTATCATCCTATAAAAAAAACAGGTGGGGCCTTACCTGGTCAAGATAAGGAGTTCAAAGCTATGAAGCCTAAAGTTACGAGATCAACGTCTATAAAATGCTTTATATGTTTTATGTGTGTGTTATTCATCAGTGCCTGTGATCTGGCAGTACCTTCTGGTAATAACTCGGATTGTGATTTTGTATTGGCTGTGGTGCCAGTGTGTAACAGTGGTGCACAAGGCTGATGGTTGAAATCACTTAAATTGGTAAAAAACACCCTGTCGTCAGCAGCTTGGAAGTCTACATTGAGTTTCTATGTGTGCTTTTAGGTTAAAAAAAGTCTGTCTCTGTGGTTGCTTAATTTTTATGTATAATTTAAGCTTTGGCCCGGCTCATTTGATATGAGCTGTCAAGGCGTTTTTTATGCAATAGGATATATAGGAGCAAGATATGGGTGTTCATTTTTTGTCTGATGAGTGGTTTGACAAAGTCAAAGAGCTAAAACAGGCATCAGGCGATATTCAGGTAGCTGAGGAACTGGAAGATCTTAAGATTAATTTAACTGTTAGTAATGATTCTGGTGAAACTGAAGCTTGTTTGAACTCAGGTTTTTTTGACAAAGGTCACCAAGAAGATGCTGCTGCCACTATCATTACCACTGAAGAGTTGGCGTTTAAAATTTTTATTGAGAACGATCAGGCTGCAGGTATGCAAGGTTTTATGAGCGGTGAGCTGCGAGTAGAAGGCGATATGAGTAAAATTATGGCCTTGCAAACTGTACAGCCAACAGAAGCACACAGAGCGTTTCAAACAAAAGTGAAGGAATTTTCATCTCTTTGATAAGGGTTGATGTGCTTGTAGTTTAACAAGATGCAATAGCACAGCAATAAGAAAAAGAACTGAGGTAGACCGACTGCTCCTCCATTGCCGTTAGTGATGAGGGGTAATGAGCTGTCGATTGTTACGGCCACTTCACTGGAGTCTGTAGCACCTTGGTTATCTGTGACGGTTACTTTAAATATCAGGGTCATATCGCTGGTTGGTGCGGTAAATTGTGGAGATATGGCCGTGTTATCATTGAGTGTGATGAATTCCCCTGAAATTTGTTCCCAGAGATAATGGGTGATGTTACCATCGCTGTCTTCACTGCTGGCAGCGCTTAATTGTACATTGGTTTCAGGCCTGACGCTTTGATTCTTGCCAGCGTGGGCAGAAGGCGCTAGGTTCACGCTTATGTTAACAAAATCGCTGGCTGTATTGCCTAGATTATCTGTCACTGTTAATTTAAAGACCAAAGGGCCACTGCTATTGGGTGAGGTAAAGCTTGTTTGGCTGGTGTTCTCTGAGTTTAAGTTGACTGTGGCGCCAGAGATTTGTTGCCACTGGTAGGCTGCGATACTAATGTTGGATTTAAGTACTGTACTGGCTTCTGCGTTGAGCGTGACGACCTGTTTATTGATTGTCAGTTGATTGGCGCCTGCTTCTGCTTGTATGCTGGGCGTTTCGTTAACAATTTGAGTTGTTTGTATGTCTTGGTTGTTGCTTGGAACTTGGTCGACAATATCAGCGTTAATTTCAGTATGGTGAGTGACATCAGCTACCTGATTGTGTTGTAAGATGATGGTGACAGTGAGTGCTGAGCGGCCAGCAATAGGGCCTAGAGAACAAATGATGTGCGTATCATTGCTATTACATTGACCTTGCTCTGGCATCATTGATACTACAGTGGTATTGGGAGGGAGTGTGTAGGTTAGCTCAGTATCAGGTGCTGTTTCAGCGTTGGCATTGGCGATGAGGGCGAGGTACTGTACATTTTGATGTATCGGACTAGGGTCTAAGCGCTCAATCCAATGAATTTGTAGGTCAGTTAAGTTGCCCCAACCCATATCGCTGAGAAAAACAGCGCCTAAGCCTAGGTCATGATTAGCTCTGATATAAGCAGGTTCCATCATATCGTCAGGATTCATTTGACTGCTGACGTGAGAAAGACTGGAGCCAATTTCTATAGGGTTTGGCGCATACATTTGTATGCGATTGTTATTAACGCCTTGATTGTAAAAAATGCTTTGATTAATACCAGTTGGGCCATTCCAGAGTAGGTTTGTGGTGTTAATAGTTGCTGCCAGTCTTTGCTCATTGCTCATATCAAAAAAAGCACTTGGATTGCCTTCTTGTAGATACAGAAAGTGATCAAAGCTGTTGTCTCGGTTCAAAAAGAGCGACCCGTTGTTGTAGTCCATAAAAGTAATAAAACCCAGGCCGTGTAACAGCTCATGTAGGGCCACTGTGACAAAGTCAAAACTGGTTTCAGGGGGTGATTGATCGAGTCCATAATACCAGGTGGTGCCTTCTAGGATGGAATCTAGGTCTATATCTGCGTTGAACTCTGCTCTAATGTCTGCTGATGTGCTCAGATCAGCTTTGGCCAACTTATTCGCCAAAGCTTGTACGTATAAGGTATTGGTAAGAGGGGCATTGGCGAAGTCAAAATGAGATGTGATGGGTCCTGTTTGGGCGAGGGCTGCGGAGAAAGCGTTGCCTCCTAGGCTGCTGAACTGGGTGTTGATTTCAATCGCAACGCTGCTGCTTAAGGCGTGCTCTAAAATGTCGGCCGCGTAGCGTAAGGCAATTCTACGTTGTTCACCAAGGGTTGTACCTGTATTACCACCCACTGGTGTACTGGGTGTGGTATCGTTAAATCCTTGGTTGTCAGTGTCCATATAAAACAATTTTATGTCTGCTTTTGCATGAAGAATATTTGATTCTGTTGCCGCGAACAGGATGATCAGTGCATGTATGCTTAGTATGAAGGGGATGTTTTTCATGGTTCGTTTTTGCAGCTATTCAGAGTCCATGCTAATCTATTGAGCAAGTAATATCTATATATTCTCCAGGCAAAGTAGTGCACTCTTCCCACTTGTAAAAAAGCGAGG
>JANQJO010000030.1 GCA_028281605.1 Pseudomonadales bacterium | reverse complement strand
CCTCGCTTTTTTACAAGTGGGAAGAGTGCACTACTTTGCCTGGAGAATATATAGATATTACTTGCTCAATAGATTAGCATGGACTCTGAATAGCTGTATTTTCAGCAAGTGTTTTTAATATATGCGTATTTTTGCTCGCTGCCTAAAAAATCTATTCAGCAACTGGGAGTTAGCGGAATCTTCATATCAAACATTTATCAGCATCCGCTTAGGAGACCTTTTGTTTCATAATAAAAAGAACATTGTTGGGCAATTGTTAATTGGTTTGATTTTTCTGGATTTAAATTTAAACGAAATAGATACGTTTTGCTTTTAGTTCTGGACTACTTTGTTCTGTACAAAGCTCTAATTCTGCAGCCATTTCATACTTTTTGGTATTGCTGTCTTGTTGGAGAGCAAGTGGTGAGTCTGGGCTTGATATGTAGCTAACCGTGAATCGCCCATGCACTTCTATTATAGAGTGTGGTTGCTTAATCATACACAGCACTTGCTTTTTAAAATTTGTATTATGGTATGGATACAAGTCAGTGATTTCCAGTATCTTTGTGTCAATGGTGGTGTGTACACCCAAAAGATTTTTTTCTTCCAGATAACGGCGAGTGTTAGAGTCAGACGACAGTTTTTCTCCTAGATTGGCTGATAGATCATATGGACTTCCTGAATAGAAAACGTTAGATAGGCAAAACCCTGTCACGAAATAACCATTATTTTGATCTAATATAGCTGCAATTTGTGTATATTGTTCCCTTGGTGGGAAGATTGGTTTTAGATGAAAATAAGGGTCATTATTAGAGAAAACGAAATTACGAACAAGCATATAACCAAGGTGGTCACTTTCATTTTCAGCGAGTCTGTATCTCACATAATCTGGGTCTTCAATAGTATGTATAAATAACTTAAGTTTTTCTAAAATACTTAAGTCAGGAGAGAAATTGTGATCTTTTCTTAGAATATGCTTAGCAAAGTTTTTTAATATGATGAAGGCCTTTTTCAGGTGAATAGGACAAGCGGTTATTCTTTGCAGTTCATCCAGTGTTAACAAAGATTTGCAACCTATCTTTACGTCTATTATTCCCAGTCTATTGAAAATGCGAATGATATCATCTTCACTACCACTGCCTTCTTCGATGATGTTTTCGCCTTCCATAAGAGTACAGCGTAAAGGATCAAAGCTTTCACTGCCTAATGTAACTTGAACATGGTCAGTCCAACGCATATCATTAGGAGGTAAAAGATTCAACCTTTCAATATTGATCTGTAGTGGAGTGTTTGCAGATTTGGAGGGTACTGCACTTAAATCAATTGTCCAATTAGCGTCCCCTTCGGCGTTACCACTATCGCTGTCTGTAGTCCATCCGGTATGTTCATTTGATGCCACATTCGTTGGAGAATCCATATGCAAATAATCTTCTAGTTAGTTTTAATATTTAATTTACTTGAGGTGAGAAGCATGTTACTTCTATTACCCATACTTTCAAATCAACCTCAGCCCACACTGGTTAACAGTTTACACATAGTTTAGTGCCTATTCAGAAACAAGCGAATTTCATAGTAATTGGCGCGAGCATTATATATTACCACTAACTGGTAGATTTTGCGATGGCGCTTGTAGCCAGGTTTTAAAGCGTGCTGCTTAGGAGGTGGTGTGACAAAATAACTTGAACAATTTCATATTTCTGGGACTATTTTATAATTCCACTGAGGCAACGTGCTGCACTCTGCTTTTTGGGGCCGGTTAGGTTGGTGATATGTGCCTAAAACTTTTTTCAATTCCTATGCGCTTAAGGCAAATAAAGACTGACACAAGCACCGTTCAGTGTTCGATGATTGCTTAACTCCAGTTTTCCAGCATGAGAGCAGTTTTCATGAGCTTGGGCGATTTGAGTCGCAAAAAAAAGCCCTAAACCTGTTTTGTTTTCTTTAAGTTGAGTAGGTCTTATTTCTTCTAATGGTTTTGCTATTAAATCCTCAGGAAAACCAGGGCCATTGTCTTCAATGTGTACTGCAATATATGGCTTTTGTTTTTTTACTTCAACAAAAATTTCACTTGCGTCCGTACTTAAAGCGTTAAAAACAGCTGTGTCAACAACATTGCTAATCAAATTTTTATCACAATAAAGCACTAAATCTGTAGACTCAGTTTTGCATTGTAGTTTGATGCGATGTATTTGTGCACTTAATTGATGTCGCTGTAATAAGTCTTCTATGAAATCTTCGACAAATACCTCTTCTAAATGTAATTGATACCCTTTCTTGTTGTTGATATAGTTTAGTAGAACTTGGTTGAGTTTAAGTGCTATAACTTGTAATTGCGATTTTATCAGATCAATTTGGTCGCAACCCTGTACCGACTCACCTAAGGATTCAACCGAATCTGTAATGCCACCTAGATGATTTTTCAGCTCGTGAACAGTTGAAGCTAAGAAAAGCTCTAAGATACTGTCAGACATCTTAACCTTCTTTTAATTGTTGATATATTTTGGTCAGTTTTTGTAATCTTGGATAACGTTCATCGTCTTCTTGAATACCAGAGGTTCTTTTTAAATAGGCTTTACATTTTTCTAAGCTCTCATAATCCGGGCCAAATTTTTGCATAAATACGACTAAAGCTTGTACAGCGTTGAGGACAACACTGCTGCTTGCTTTTTCGTTTTCCATGGCGTTGTCGAACATTTCTATCGCTTTTTGTAGTTTGCCTGACTCAAAGTATTGGACACCTTTATTGTTGTATGATTCAAATTTGATTTGTTGTTTTTTCTCTTTAGTTTCTAGATTTTTCTGACACAAAGATTCGTGTAGTTCATCACTGAGTAAATTTTTCTGTTTTGCTGATTCTAAAAAAGCTTCTGTTTCTTCGGTATCTCCAATTGCAATTAACTCATGAACAAGCTCTTGAGTTTCTTCTTTGCTTGGAGGTATTGCAATTGTATCAAAAACTCCTCTGGCTATTTGTACTAACGCTTTCGCTTCATTTTCTTTGTCTTGATTTTTTAAAGAGGTTGCTTCTATAAGCGCTGCTTTTACATGAATTTGTTGATCTAAAGGATATTCTTGCCGAACAAGTTCAAGTGTCTTGCTGATTTCATTTGCGGCGTACGTTTTATCTCGATATCCACCGTTGATCAGTTGATCTTGTAAGGATTTTGCTAGGTTAATGTAATTATCAGGGCATCTATGGCATGAATTTTTTCCAAGCGATACGGCTTTTCTAGATGCTTTTATTGCGGTTTGCCAATCTTGATTTAGAGTTGAAATACGTGACAATTCTGTTTGCCTTAAAATAGCTTTGGGAGACTGTTCAACCGCAGACTCCAGTATCTCTTGAGCTTTTTTTAAATCCCCTTGTTGGTCGTATATTTTGGCAAGTAAGTCATAACATTCTACATATTTATCGTTTTTTTTAACCAATGTTTCGAGTATGGGTATTGCTTCATCGAGTTTTTGCTCTTGATACAAGCATTTACACTTGCCCAATACGGCCCATGCCAGTTCACGGGTATCTAAAACAAACTGGTAAATCTCTTTAGCTTTTTGGATATTGCCGGCGTTAAATAACAATTTACCTTTGATGCGATACGTTGCTAAGGCCAATTTGGGTTGTTCCATCACTAAGCGATCACATTCTCTTAGTGCCAATTCTGTTTCTTTAGCATCAATGGCATCATTAATCTTCTGGAAAAAGCTTTTATATTTGAAGATGCGTCGTAACCTTGAACAAAAATCGTCGAAAGTGACTGGCTTTGTAATATATCCATCTGGGTGATATTCCAGTGCTCCCATCACCATTTCTACGGTTTGTGCTGCGGTCACCATCACGTAATCCGCGCCTTCTTTAATGAGGTGTGCGTATCGGGTTTCCTCTAATACTTGTTGGCCATCTCTACCCTTGCCTAAGTCGTAATCACATAAAATCAGGTCGTAAGCACGCAGTCGCAGATATTCAATGCCTTCGTCACCGTGTGTGGCTACATCAACCTTACGCACGCCCAGGCGGTCCATCATCGACTTTAATGAGGCTCTCATTTCAGCATGATCTTCGATCACCAGCACTCTTTTCTCACTTATTCGCAACATACTCATATTGCTTTATGCCATAATTGCTGCTCATATGATTTTTTTCCGTACTATTACCGTGAAAATGTGATTTTCATCACCTAGGGTGACGAAAAGGGTATCGCTCATGGCCGTTTCTTTTAGAGTAGATCTTGTTTGAACAACTGTCAGTTTATAATCTATGTCGATAATAGAGTTAGGGAGACGAAAAGCTTCTGGTAGCAGTTGTATCTTGTCCACTAACAAGAATATAATGACATCAAATTATAAGGTCGAACACATTCATCACTGTTAAATTTATACAAATAACAATTTTGGATATCGCTATGAGCAAGCCGGCCCCGTCTACTGCAACTGTTAAACAACTCAACACAGAAAAGAGAGGGGTTACTCAATTTGCAGCATGGGATGGATGATGGTTTTTCAGTTTCCGTGATCATACCCTCTCAAAAAAATCACTGTGATCCCTCGCTTGAAGATTTATAAATAAACAATGGTCATTCGTTCTAATAAAATAAAGGGTACATTATGACACTTGTGAGTAGGTTTGCAGATTCAGTATCGAGTTTATATAGAACCCCGTCACAGCAAGAAGTGAGAGAGTCTGTAAAACGCTTTCAGCGTTTGAATGTGGCTGACAGTAGCTCAATGAGGCAACCATTAGGAGCGTGTCGACGTCTTATGGCACTGCAAAGACCAACTGGTTTTGAGGTTTCAACGGGTGATAATGTTTATATGTGTTTCTTTATTAAAGGCCAGGTGTCTGAAATTCAATCTAATATTTTGGTTTATCTTAAACAAGAAGGTATTTTTCAAGAAAATGAACCAATGATCGTAAAAGAGTTGAAAGATTTTCTAGAAGGTTTAAAGAAGGAAAGTAATATAACTTGGCAAAAGTTAGCTGATCAAGTTGTAGAACAATTAAAAGGCCTGACGCAAGAGCAACAAAACAGGATAAAGCAATATATTATGGGGCCCTGTTTGGAGACTAGAAACAGCGCCTTGCGGGAGCATAATGCATTAGTCAAAACATTGCTTTTAGCCAATAAAAATTTTGTTTTTTTGCCACCTTGTGATAAATCCGATGCGGTATTTGCGACAGATACTGGTGAACAAATAAGTGATGAAAAGTTTTTGCTTGCAAAGTTAAATAATGAGCGTCGTAAGGGTGAAGAGGATGGAACTAAAGAATTAGCGCGTTTGTTGGGTTTAACTATACATGTTTTGGCAGGGTATAATATTGAAGGAGGGGATCTAATATATAATAAAAAACTAAATACTCTTTTTGTTGGAGAGGGTTTTCGTAATATAGGTCAGCCTTCAGAGGCGCTTGCCAAACGTTTTCCGGATGTCCGTGTTGTGGGTGTAAAGCTTATAAATGAGGAGCACTATCATTTGGATTGTTGTTTTTCTGCATTAGATGATGGCCAGGTCTTGGTGCTAAAAGAAGCTATCTCACAGGATAGTTTGATCCAAATTGAACAGATTGTTGGTGAGGATAATATTCTGTATGTCAATAAAGAAGAAGCACTTAAATTTGCCACCAATGTAGTGAATGATGTTAAAGATATAATTGGACCAGAAAACAGTTTGAATGATAAAAGTAAAGAGGTACTCAAAGGTTGGGGTTATAGGATGCATGAGGTTGGATATAATACGATGTCTCTTTCAGGAGGGTCGATTCGTTGCAGTGTATTGCAGCTACGAATTTGGATGAAAGATAATAGATCTAATGAAGCACCGGCTCGATTGCAGAATATCTGTGCTGCAGATCTTTGGGAAATAACCAAACCTTTTAGTTCGAAATCACCGTACATATAGCGTATTTTAGAGTTTTGTAAATGGATATGAGTGGCGTATTGTCATGAAATTAAATTGTGACCTAGGAGAAGGTTTAGACGATGTTGATTGTCAAGTGATGCCTCTTATCGATATGGCGAACATTGCTTGCGGTGGTCATGCAGGAGACGATACCAGTATAAAGCGTTGTATTGAGTTAGCCTTAGAGCATCAGGTTCTGATTGGCGCCCATCCCAGTTATCCTGACCGAGCACATTTTGGTCGAGTTGTCAAGTTTATGCGGGGAGAGCCTCTGACAAAAGCATTGAGTGGACAACTGCAAAGGCTCCAAGCCTTCTGCAACGAAGCCGGAACTCAAATTGCGTATGTTAAACCGCATGGTGCACTTTATCATGATATATTGCAAGACACAGCTTTATTTAAGCAATTGCTTGATGTTATGCAGATGTTTTCTCCCACAGCTATGCTGATGATACAATCGGTGTTAAACCCAAAGCCTTGGCAGGTTTTAGCTAAAGAGCAAGGCATTGAACTTTTGTTTGAAGCATTTGCCGATCGAGCTTACACAGACGAAGGAGGTTTGGTTTCGCGCTCACAAGCGAATGCTGTTCATCAGCGTTTGGAAGATATTACGCGGCAAGCGCAAAACTTTATTGAAAAATCTGGTGTGTTCTCAGAGCATAATCAGTGGCTTCACTTACCAGCGGATAGCCTTTGCGTACACGGTGACACCCCTTTGGCATATTCGGCTTTATGTGCCATTCATCAACAGTATTGTCAATGAAGAGTCATGAGAGATGTATTCTGTACAATGCCTTAATGAAAATAGTATTCTGATTTCTTTTGCGGATGAATTCAATGAAAAATTACCTTTGCTGATTCGAGCGGCCCAGTTGCATATGCAGAGTGTGCTTGGTGATGCTCTGCTCGATTTTATTCCTGCTTATACGACTTTATTGATTGTTATTGATATCAATGAATTGGCGCTCAGACAAGCCATGTTCACCATAGAGCAAAGCTTACAGAATTTCGATCAGCTTGTATCAACTAAAAACGCTAATACTGTGCGTATTCCAGTTTATTATTCAATAGATACTGGGCCTGATTTGGCACGAATCAGCCAGGTTAAACAAATAACCTGTGACGAAGTGATCTACTTGCACAGCCAAGCCGTTTATCAAGTGTATGCGGTAGGTTTTGTTCCCGGTTTTGCTTACCTTGGCATTGTTAATTCTAAAATTGTCACGCCACGCCTGCCAAGTCCCAGAAAAAAAGTGCCGTAGGTATTGCTGAAAACCAAACTGGCGTATACCCAGCCGATTCGCCTGGTGGTTGGAATATTATCGGCCGTACGCCACTGCCCATGTTGCCCACAGCTAAAGAGAATATGCCAGCGAGTATGCTGAGTATCGGCGATCAAGTGCATTTTTACCCTATATCTAAAGAGGACTTTATCGAAGCGGGTGGTTATCTTGACACAGGATTGTTCGATTAATGGCTTTTTTTGAAGTACTCAAACCGGGTCCACTGTGTTTTGTGCAAGATGAGGGTCGCACTCACTGTCAGCATCTCGGTTTTGCCCAAGGGGGTGCGGCAGATAGACAGGCCTTTTGTTGGGCTAATAGATTGTTACATAATCCACGAAACACGGCTGCATTGGAAATTACACTGGGTCCTTTTGTGGCTCAATTCAGTGCAGCCACACAACTTGCAATTTCCGGAGCTGCAACAGATATTCAACTCAACGATCGTAAAATTTACGCTTGGAGTAGTTTTCATGTACAAGCAGGGGATAGGCTATCTATCGCTCAATTTTCACAAGGGTTGCGTACTTATTTGGCCGTTCGTGGGGGTATTAAGGCTCCTTTTTTATTTAGCAGTTGTTCCACTGTTGTGAGAGAGGGGCTGGGTGGGTTAGAGGGGCGTCCACTGGTTGTCAAGGACCGAGTACACTACTCATGTGTAAGTGTACCGAAACAAATTCGATCCAATCTAATGGTGCCTTTTTATGAGCAGCCTGATTACAGTAAAATATTGAAGTTGCGTCTAATACCCAGCTATCAATTTGAGGCTTTCAATCAGACTCAAATGCTTGCATTATCTGAACAGCTTTATCGCGTTTCTCAAAACAGTAACCGCATGGGTTACCGGCTTGAAGGTGAGGCCATTAAGTATCAAGGGAAAGCAATTTTATCAGAAGGCATTGCTTACGGTAGTGTTCAAGTCCCTCCGGATGGACAACCGATTGTGTTACTCAATGATCGTCAGACCATTGGCGGTTACCCTAAAATGGGTTGTGTTTATCGAGAAGATTGTTATCAACTGGCTCAAAGAAGGCCTGGACAATATGTTCAGTTTGAAGTTTTGGTAAGGAGGTGTTAAGAAATAAATTGGACATCTAGCATCCAATTTTCAGGCCATCTTTTCCAAAAAATACAAGCCAAAATTCTCAAAATAGCTTGCTATAATCATTGGCATGATGAGGTTGATCCTGTTTCGTTAAACTTCTATGTAGCTATTATTTATGCAGCTATTATCTTCCCTGCTACTACCTCACCACTCCTGCATTTAAGAAAATAGTTCTGCTACTGTGTTCATTGGTAAAAATAATCTCACGCGCCCCTGACCATGATGATCAAGAGCCTTAAAGCCATATTGCTCGTAAAATGCCTGCACGTCATCATCCAACGCATTGACCACAACCGCATGGGATGGTAGGTGTGCATTGATTTCAAGGCAGTGCTTTAACGCTTATATTTGATTAAATTATGACCTGACCATGGTATATCAAGGCAATCCAGAATTGTACAGCACTTTTCCGTACAATTGTAAATAAAGCCACATAGAGGATAAATCACCAAGTTTATTTAGGGTTTTATCTGGGCGGGAAGGCAGATTTTCGAGTGATTAAACAATGATACGTTTAGATGGTGTACAGTTTTACTTGACCACTACAGTCTATAAAAAATCATAAAAGAACCTCCTAAAACATAGACGGCCATTTTTAAAGTGACTAACTTATGGAAGAAAGTACTTCGATGAGTTACTATCCCCCTAGTTTGCATAATCACTCTTCACTTTAACCTAAAAGTATTGAACTATGTCGCCAGACGAGATCAGAAAAAGTTTTATCAAGGCTATGGAAGACTGCGGCTCAGTTGCGATTCCCTCATCTGGGTTGGTTCCAGAGAATGATTCGAGCACTATTTTTGTCGGTTCTGGTATGCAGCCGATGGTGCCGTACTTGCTAGGACTAGAGCACCCCATGGGAAGTGATTTGGTTAATATTCAACCATGCGTTCGAACCGGTGACATAGAAGAAGTTGGCGATATGAGCCATCTGACATTCTTCGAAATGATAGGCCGCTGGGAGCTCGGAGCAGATCCGGAAGTCTATAAGTCCGTCCAGATCAATCGGATAATGGATTGGCAGGTTGAGAACTTAGGACTTGACCCCAGCCGATTAAGCGTAACAATCCATTCTGGTAACAACAAGCTGGGAATAGATTTCGACCATACTAGCCTGAAGATATGGCAGGATTTCTTCAAGAAATATGGTGTTGAAGCCAAAGTTGAGGACGAGCCATTTAAATATGGAGCATCACGCGGGGGACGAATTTTCATTTACGACGACTCCGAAAATTGGTGGTCGCGTGCTGGTGTTCCCGAAAACATGCCTACAGGAGAGCCGGGCGGGCCGGATAGTGAAATGTTCTTCGACCATGTGCCCAATGGTGATCCATTTGCACACCCTGCGGATGGACGGGACCGCTTTGTTGAAATCGGTAACAACGTTTTCATGTCCCACCATAAAACGGAGCAGGGCTTTAGCCTATTTGATCGTCCAAATATTGATTATGGTGGTGGGCTTGAGCGAATAGCTTGTGCAGTTAACGGAGAGGTTGACCTATATATGTCCCCCTTTTTTGAGGCGGCTAGGTGGACTCTCCAAGAAAAATCTGGAAAAGTGTATCAGGATTACGCAAGACAATTTCGAATTGTGCTCGATCACTGTCGTGCTTCAGTTTTCATGATGGCGAGTGGCGTTGCTCCGGGGAACAAAGACGGTGGATATGTGGTTCGCCGCCTGATTCGCCGCGCCGCGCGAGCTGGAAAAGAGTTAGGCTTAGACGAACCGTTTATGGTTGATATAGCCACGGTCTTCATCAACGAATCAGAGACCTACCAATTTGTTCAAGATGCTCGGGATGTCGTTCTAGACATGCTCAAGCGGGAGGAGTCGGCGTTCCTACATACTTTGCTTAAAGGCGAGCGCGAGATCCGTAATTTGATTGGCAAAGGCCCAATTAACGGGCGTGCGGCCTTTAAAATCTACGAAACCTATGGATTCCCTCTTGAACTCACTGAGGAAGTTATGGCGGAGGTTGGTATTTCGATCATTGACCGTGAAGGCTTTGATGAGGCTGCTAGAGAGCACGCAGAAAAGAGCAAGTCTGCGTCCGATGCAAAGTTTGCAGGTGGCCTAGGTGACCATGGCAAGGTAACGGTTGCGTATCACACCGTGACGCATCTGTTGCTCGCTGGTCTACGAGAGGTGTTAGGAGATCACGTGCATCAGCGCGGCAGCAATATTACTTCAGAACGTATTCGTTTTGACTTTTCTCACCCCAATAAGGTCACCCGCGATCAGCTGAACGAGGTTGAAGCCTATGTCGAGAGGGCAATTCGCGATGAAACGCATGTGACATCCTTTGAAATGGACAAACAGGAAGCTCAAGAAGCGGGTATCGAGGGCAGTTTCTGGGATAAATACCCAGACATCGTGACCATCTATGAGATCAAGGGTATTAGTGGAACAATCTACAGCCAGGAACTGTGTGGTGGTCCCCACGTGGAGAATTCCAACATGATCCGTGAGCTTGGGGACTTTAAAATCCTGAAAGAGGAAAGTAGTTCCGCTGGGGTGCGTCGTATCAAGGCGGTGATGAAGGTGATGAAATAGCGGATCTCGATCTTTTTTGTATAGTGCCCGAAGGCGTTTCCCTTTTGTGGTTATGAACTCGAAGGACGCGGTCTCACAATCATAGCAGTGAGTCGGCAGGGTTGCCGCTACTCGCTCGGGAATATCATCATCGTGCATCATGCACCGTCTAGACGCGATTACTTTGATATCGGATTCGGTCTTGAGCGGATTATTCAATATTGTTCAGATGCGCGTTTGCCAATATCTAATAATAGGGTCAAACGTAAGCGTAAATAAATCCACACCTTGGCTGGCTCCTGGACAGTTAACGTTATGAGAGCAGCATATAAAGTATAATGACAGGATGTGGATTTATTTACGCTTACAAAAATACGGCCCTTTGACGAGATGTATCGAACTTCTGTGCTGCTTCTCTCTAAGCCATTGGAATATGGAGAAACAGCCATGAGCGATGTAATTTTCGTCACCCCAGGTGATGAAAATTGCATTTGCACGGTAAAAGGAAGCTTCGAACTCAGAAGAACGGTGCTGAAATTAGCGTTTTCTGGGCTTTTCACATATGATCGAAAAACCGGGTATCGAACGCCCGATTTATCGTTACCTTTCAAATACTTAGGAGGTGATTTTATGAAAGAAAATTTAATGGTGCCGAGGGCGAGAATCGAACTCGCACTCTGTTGCCAGAACCGGATTTTGAATCCGGCGCGTCTACCAGTTCCGCCACCCCGGCCACACAGGTAGGCGCTATTATATCAGGCGTGCACGTGGGGTCAACTCTCAGTCAGAAACACTAGTTGAGGGTGAAGATAGTGCTGTTGGTGAAGTCGCTGTATAGCCCCGTTGTATCATAAGTGGCAATCATGAATTCGTACTCGCCACTGGTTAAGTCTTCTAGAGCCCATTCGGAGAGGTTCCCATTTTCTATGAGCAGAATGCTATACTCATCTTCTTCGGTTTTTTTGTAACGTACTTCGAATCCACCAATTTCATTCAGTGGTAAAAAATCACCGTTTGAACGGGTGGAGGGAATCGACCAACTTATATTCGCTGTGAATGTGAGGGGTGCCGGTGGTGGGAGTTGTTGTTGAGGTTCCGTGTTTTCTTCTGCAGTAATGTTGCTGTTTTCTTCAGGAGTATTGTCGTTTAAAGTTGTGTCAAGGTTGCTTTCTTCATTATTTGTGTCTTGGTTCACGTTTTCATTAAATTGAAGATCTGTTTGTGTACTGATTTGTTCTGTAATACTGTCACGAAAGCTTTCGCTTTTTGCATCAGGGTCAGATTCTTGAGCGCCACAGGCTGTTAAGAGTGAACCAATGGCTGTGACTAACAGTGTATAACGAATGATTGTTTTGACTTTCTTACATAGAGGTTTTGCTAGAGGTTTTGCTAGAGGTTTTGCTAGAGAGATTGTCATAGATTTTTTCCTGTAAAAAGAAACTATCAGGAGCAAGACAGTTTTAGTGTAGATACATTCTTGTTATTTCAAAGACTTTGACTAGGAAATGGGTCACAGTTTGAGACACTTATTTTTTGGTTGGATGGCTTTCTTGAGACCGGAGTCGCAATTATTTATGACAGTTCCATTTTTTTTGGAGTGATTGATATTATTATGCTTGTGTTTTTTGCTGGTTGATTCATGTACTTTATGTTCTTTTGCGAATCAGTTTCGCTGGGTTGCCTACTACAATTGAGCAGTCTTCGATAGGGTGTGTGACCACGCTGCCTGCTCCAATAATACATTTTTTGCCAACATTGGCCATGATTAGAGCACTGTTACCGATCCATGAGTCTTCGCCGATTGAGATTTTCTCAAAAGATCCACCTTGCTCTTTGATCGGGATTTTAAGGTTATGGTAGTTGTGTTGACCTTTTCCGCTCATGATGTGTACTCCGCTACCAATTAAGCAGTTTTTGCCAATACGGGACTTGCCAATATTGCATTGTGGGCCAATATAAACGCCTTCGTGAATTTCTGTGTCTGTTTGCGAGAATAAAGTACCGAAGTTAATCGTACAGTTTGGGTGACATTGTGTCATCGTGAAACGATAAAAGCCGATTCGAATATAACTGCCCGGCTTCCCTGGAATAAGGCTTAAACCTTGTGAGATACTGCTAAAGAGAGAATCTTTCTCTATGATGCGAGAGATTAAAAAAAAGAATAGCAGCAAGGGGCTTGTGAAAATAATAGATACAAACTGTAGGTATTTTTTGATAGTGTCTTTAGTTGTCATCATGGAGGTAGAGTGTCTTTCTTAGATGCATTGGTGTTTGGTTTTTGAAGTAATTTGTCTAGAGCTTGGAGTTGGTTGGACCAGGAGAAGTGTTGATGTACAAAGTTGAGTGCGTTGTTGCGAATGCGGTTGCGTAACGTTTGATTTGAGAGAAGCATATCGATAGACTCTAAAGTTTCTTGTTCGTTGTTGGCAATTAATAAGTGGGTTTTATCTGTGCATTCAATGCCTTCTGCACCGATTGAGGTAGTGACGACAGGTAAACCTGTAGCAAAAGCTTGCAAAATTTTGTTTTGTACTCCTCGGGCAAGACGAAAGGGAGCAACAAATATATCAGCTTGATGGTAGTATTTTAAAATATCATTGACGTAACCTGTAACGCTGATTCCTTTTATTTTAGCCAGAGATCTTATTTTTGCAGTGGGCTGCATGCCTGCAATGATAAAAGAAGCGTTAGGCCATTTGTTTAATAATTTTGGCCATGTTTCTTGGGCAAACCAAAGCACTGCATCGACGTTGGGGTAATAGTCCATGACGCCGGTAAATAAAAAGATTGGCTTATTAGTGATAGCTTTAGGTGGGCTTGGGGTAAAAAAATGGGTGTCTAAGCCGTTAGCGATGACGTGAATTTTATTGCGGTTGGGTGTTTGTTGTGAAAATAATTCAACCTCAGTTTTGGATATGAAGAAACAGGCATCGCAAGCATGATGGATCGTTTGTTCGTATTGTTGTAATAGGGCTGCTTCGCGAGTATATATCCATTTCATGGGCGGTTTGGTTTTTGCGGCGAATTGGTGCCATTTGTCTGAATCTAAATCCATGAAGTCTACCCAAAGCTTAGGTTTTGTTGTAAGTTGTGTAGGTAAGAGCGTTGATCGTAAGATGTATTCAAACATGCTGGAGCTGGTGCACAAAATAATGTCGATTGAGAGTGTCTTTAGAATATGATCGAATGTAACTTGCAATTTTTTTGAGTAGAAATGAGCGATGCTGAGTGGATGATGTTTGAGCATGCCGAATGTGAGTCTGGCTATTTTGAAAAGACCAGGTTTGAGAGGGCTGTGATGAATGCTTTTACAATATTTTTGTTCTAAGGTTTTAAGGTGTATTATATCTTCGCTGGTCTCGGTGGGTGTGCATACATGAATATGGTGTCCTTGATTCGCTAGGTGTTTGATTTGGTGAAAGGTCCGAATTTTTTCACCTTTATTGGGAGGGTAAGGAGTGCGGTGTGCTAAAAATAAGATGTTCACAGCACAGCTCCTAAGATTTAAAGCCACGAGCACGGCAAATTTGGTCATAAGCGGCTTGTATTTCTTGTGTTTTCTCTTTGGCGATAGCCATCATTTCTTCTGGTAGGCCTTTTGCAACAAGCTTGTCAGGGTGATGTTGTCCCATTAATCTTCGGTATGCTTTCTTGATTTCTGTTCGGCTTGCTTTAGAGTCAATACCTAATAAAGTATAGGCATCATCGATAGAGTTTCCTTGTATGTGCGTGTGGTGCGTTGTATTACCTTTTTGTTGTGTCTGTTCGGTTTGGTGCGGTCTGTAAAGCAGTGCTTCTAAGCGTTGCTGTGGGACCCGCAGTTGCTGTGACACATTACGTAATAATTCGATTTCACTTGGGTGTAGTGCTCCGTCGCTGCGAGCACATTGGACTAAAATTTCCATAAAAATGAAGTTTAAACCAAGGGGAACAGCATAGCGTGCAAACTCTCTGACCAAAGGTTCTATATTGAAAGATGGGTCTTTGCCTTGATTAAAATAATCAATGGCTTGCTTTCTTTGAGGTTCGGACAGATGTAGACGTTGTATCAGCCCTTCAGTCCAGCTGATTTCTGCTTCGGAAACTCTGCCGTCACTTTTGGCTAATTTTCCTAACACTAAAAATAAAGTTTCAACAAAGGCACCTCTTAAAGGGTGGTTTCTGTTTTTCCTCCATAGGTTTTTTAAGCTGAATAGCCCTCCTGTTAATTGGTTGAACGCGCTGAATTGATCGTAAACATGGCCTAGCAAAAGCCCTAGTAATACCCCAAGCCAATGGCCTGTGAGTAGGAGCCCAATAATTGAGCCGATTAATTTTCCTAGCCATAATTTAGTCACAGGCAAGGGTATCCTCATCCATTGCGGGCCGTTTGTTGTAAGTGTTCGAAACGCTCTGGTGTGCCAACGTCTAACCAGTGACCCAGGTGGTATTCTCCTGAGACTCTGTGAGCGTCAATAGCTGTTCTTAGCAAGGGGGCTAGGCGTTCTACTGGGCTTTTTATGGCAGAGTTTGTCAAAGAAAACAGTTCTGGTCTGAGTATGCTGAGGCCGCTAAAGGTAGATAGAGGGCCTGTGTGTTGAACTCGGCCAATGCCGTTGGTTAGATTTGTGAGTCCAAAGTCACCTTCTGGGTGATGTTTGGGGTTAGGGACCAGAACTAGGTGAGCCAGGTCATGGTCGTTAAGCAGGGTATGGGTAAAAGGATAGTCTGTCCAGACGTCGCCGTTGATGACCCAAAACGGTTGTGAACCAAGTAAAGGCAGTGCCTTGCGTAAACCACCAGCTGTTTCTAAAGGTTCAGGCTCAACGGAATAGTGTATCTTGACTTGCCAGCGAGTTCCTGTGCCTAATTTTTGTTGGATTAGATGGCCCAGATAGCTGACATTAATGACTATTTCTCTGATGCCTCTATTGGCAAGCGTTTCAATGTGGTGCTCAAGCAGGCTTTTCCCGTTGACTTCTAGTAAAGGTTTAGGAACGGTGTTGGTCAAAGTTTGCATGCGGCGTCCGAGGCCGGCAGCTAGTATCATTGCTTTTGTAATCATTTTGATAGTGCTTTAATGTTCCCTGGTCGATCAAACATTGTTTGACAATCGGGATTGATTTTGAACAGTTTGGGTAATATGATTTTATCTAATAGATGTAATAGGGTGTTCATTTTTGGGTAGTGTTGTGACACTGTCCATAAGTAATAGACGGTTAAAGGAATATCTTTTAAGTAGCTTTTTTTTCCATCACGATAATACAGTCTGGCGAAAATGCCGGCTACTTTTAGATGTCTTTGTAAACCCATCCAGTCAAACCACTGTTGAAATTTGGACAATTCGTTTGCCTCTATAAGCTTTAGGCTGAGTGCTTTGTGAGCGTAAGCCTGTACCCATTGTTGAACACGAGTTTGTGGCCAACGAATATAGCAATCTCTGAGTAATGATACCAGATCATAAGTGATTGGGCCTACAACTGCATCTTGGAAATCAATGATGCCCAGTGTATCACTGTTTTTGATTCTCATCAGGTTGCGTGAATGAAAGTCACGATGGACTAACACTTGGGGTTGTTCTAGCGCGTTGTCGATGAGTTGCTTATAGACAGTCTCTAGCTCTTGAAACAGTGTATTATTCAGTTCTATCTGTAAGTATTTTTGAAGGAACCATTGTGGGAACAGGGTCATTTCTTTATACAGGGTATCCTGGTCGTAGTGTTTGAGTGTGCACAGTTGTGTTGTGGGGGTTTGTTGCAAGGTGATTAAGGCTGTTTGGGCTAGCCCGTATAGCTTGTCTGCTGTGTTCTCATTCAGTAAGGGGTGTAACAATTGGTCACCAAAATCGGAGAGTAGCATATACCCTTGTTCTAAGTTGGAGGCAAGGATAGTAGGAACTAGCAGTCCTTGTTGTAGCATGATGCTAGAGATTTGTATAAAATTTGAGCAGTTTTCGTGTTGAGGTGGAGCGTCGACGCAAATCCAAGAGCGGTGTGCAGTTGTAAGTCTGTAGTAACGACGAAAGCTAGCATCTCCTGAGAGGGGACTGAATTGGGCTTCTTCTAGATAAGATGAGAGCTCAGGTTGAAGTTTGGCTAATTGGGTTTGGGACCACTTATGCAATTTTTGTTCTCTTTGGTTGGGTTGTGTCATTGCAGTACTCTATGTGTATGGCGTATATGGCGAATCGATATTGTGAAGTTTGACCGTCAAGATGCGATAAGCACCATCTAGGGTGAGGCTTATTGCATTGCTCATGGTTGTTTTCTTAATATGATAGAGGACATAAAAGTGAGTGGCGAAGTTGAGTGGTGAAGTGAGTGGCTGCTAAATCGGTATTTAATCTCAGCAATGAGAGTGGGTGAAGAAGCAGCCGTTTATATCTTAGAACTGAAGCGTATTAAGCTTTCAAATTTATGTTGAGTGAGGATGATTTAATAGTACTAATAGTACTCAGCGTCTGGTACATGTTTTTTTGTGCAACCTAAACATCGTAAGAAAGTGGCTCTAAAAGGTTGAACGACTAGAGTATTGCCCGCTTCTTGAGCATTGCCTCCTAACAGGCTAAAGGGTAAAGTGGCGATGTAAACGCCTCCACCTAATAGTGTTCCAACTAGCATGATAGGGCGAAGTGTGGCATCAGCCAGCATAGTGACTGCGGTGGGTCTTTCTTCAATTTTTGCAGCGTAGCTTACATTGGGTAAAAATATTGAGCACGCTAATACGGCACACAAGGTAGCAATCATGGCTTTACTTTTTGAATCAATTGAGTCTATTAAACCGAACATAGTTTCCTTTACCTCTAATCTTAATATTAAACAATATAACAGCAAAAAGCCTCTTGTATGACTGAACATGTATTGTTGCTGGTTGCCTCCCAAAGCTTCTTAATATTAGTATAATAAGAATACGGCTGTCGCCAGTTTGAGGGGGGTGAATTTAGCAATTTTTTGTTAATAATTGTCTCGTGTGATCCGTTGATAATTCGACAGAGTTTGTTAGGCTTATGGTTTTAGGGATTTATTTACGGTAGTTTACCTGATTGTAATAATTTGGCATAGAGGGTATTGGGAGAGACCCAGGTGACAATATCGTTATATTCGTCTCCGGAGCGTATTCTGTGGCCAGTGGAGACAAAGACGGAGTCTAAAGCGATGTTGTAGCCTCCCAGTTGTGTGCCGCCTTCCCCTGCATTTTCGATTTGGTCGTTTGAGCTGTATTGAGCCCAATCACTGCCCATGGAAAAGATAACCGCTGGGGTTGCAGATGACAAAGTATTGTCGCCGGCATCACAGGCGATGCTAGGTAAACCGGCACTGCTGTCATCGCAAATCACTAAGGGGTTACCAGAGCCACCTGCAGTCAATAGTGTATCCATGCCAATGGTACGAATTTCATCTGTGCGCACGAAATCCCAGGCGCCATCGTTATCCCTATCGTGATTGGTGATGCTGAAGCGAATGGGGTTGTTCCAAGGGTCTATTAACAGACTTTCATTGTTGAATTTGCCAGTTAAGCCCAAAGTATTGGCGGGAATAAAGCCGTGTTGTAATGGGGCGCCGCCAGCTGTTTGACAGTTGGTTGCACCACCTCCAGACTCTAAGCCATTGTTGTTGGGAACAGTGGGGCAGGGTAGGCGGCCTTGTGCGGCAGCAAACCCTAATAAGGATTCGTAGATGGTTGTGATTTGCTTGCGGGCCTCTTCAGTTTTGTTTCTGTTTCTTTGAGCGGCTAGGGGTTCTAGTAAGCTACCAACCATCAGTCCAATGATGACCATGACGATCGCTATTTCAATTAGAGTAAAGCCGGATGGTTTTGTTTTCATGACAAAAGTCTATGATTTTAGAGTGTTTGTGAAGTCATAATATTATTGTAGACGTGGCAGCTGCTTTTGACCTCTTAATATTCAAAAGTGTTACAAAAGTGTTATTAGTGGCTTCTTGTTTATGGTTTTTAAATTTATTTGATATTTGCTTATAAAAAGTGGTTTACCTAGTTTGTAAGGCTGATTATAATTGCTAACCGTTATTTTGTTATCATAGTAAGTTATAAGTTATAGTTTCATGTTTTATGCAGAGGCGTTTGTCAGGTAAATACAAAGGTTCTGGTCTTTCTAACTAGGTAAATATAAATGGTTCAAGGCTGTAATAATAATAATCGTGAGGTAGGAGTAGGAGGGTCATCATCTAGTAGTGGTAAGATTAGTGGTAAGATTCAGGGAGATGAGTCAAGGGCCTTACAATTTCGACATCCTAATTTGGCACCGATAGGCGCTTCTCCTTTGCCACAAGTATTGATCAGTGATTGTAGAAAGTCGCCTGATGGTGCAGCAGTTGGTGTAGGCGACTCAAGTTTTGTGCCCCTTCCTACGTTAAATGCATCTGCTGAAGAGTTTAAACGCCCTGTTTTGTCCTGGGGTGGCTTGGTGAGTGGTGAGGAGCAAGAAGCACTGTATGATTTTTCTGATGCGTCTGGTAACGGGGGTGTTTTTAATCCAGAGGCCGAGCCGTTTATACCTAGAACGGATGCGGCTCGTCTTGGTATTGTTCAACAGTCTGTGCCAGGAGAAGAACTTGAAGCTCTTTTGGCACAAAGAGAAAAAGCAAAAAGAACAACAGCTCTACCTTTATGGCCTAAGGTTCCTAGTACACCTAATGGAAAGGATATTCAGCAAGGCTCAAGTTTTAAGTCTGAAGGGAGTGATCAAGATAGAAGTTTAAATCCAGATGCAAAGGAGTTTAATCCCAAAGCTCCTGAAGCAGAATTAAAAGACGTTGGGGTGCAAACCAATTCCCCTAAACCATTATCTAAACTCAAGATTGATAATTTAGAAGAAAATATTCGTGTGTCTGTCGAGGCTAGAAGGGATAGATCAGCACTTTCAGAAGCAGTGAGTAAGGAGTGTGAGAGCTTTAAACAAGTTTGGGGTGCTATGATAAGCTTCTATAATTCAACCTGTTTAGCAGATCTTGAAAGATCTGATGTTGACCCGAAAGCACTTGAGCTAAGCTTTTTGATGGGTTACATAATAGTAGAAAAGGCAAAGTTATTCATAATATGCATGAGAGACGATATTGGTGCTCCGCAATTGAGAAGATTAAATGAATCTTTGCACAGCATGCATGCATTTTTCTCACGGGACTCTGACGCTGTAGATAGTTTCCCTAGCGTTGTGCAATTATCTGAATCTGAGATAAATAGTTTAAAAAAGAGTATATATGATTGCTGTAGTAAGTGGTATATGAAGGAATTTTCAGACGATGTTGATAAGCAGTGTCGAAGATTTATAGCAAATTTCTCTTTTTTATTAGAAAGATATAGGCAAGAAAAAGCTAGTTCTGAGGAGGTATCAGTTGCGCCAGGTTTTTTGCCTGGTTTAATAAAAGAATATGCAGGTGCGTTTACATCAAAGCTATCACTGGAAAACTTGAGGCTCTTAAATGCAGAATTTCTAAAAATGAGAAAAATACTTGAAGGGGGAAACGAGGCGGATGTTGCAGTACAGGTTGATTTAGAGGTGGTGAGTAAAGGGACGCAAACCGAAGTGAGCGTTACTAAGGATGGGGAAACCCAAACTGACGACTTCCCTGTCGAAGATAATAGTAACATTTCAAGCTTTCAAAAGAGAATAGAAGATTGGAAGTCAGCAGATGACTCTAAATTGAGTGATCTAAAGGATATAAGGAAAGAAGTTCAAGTTGCATTTTTAGGTTGTGATGCAGGGAGAGAAGGTGTAGTTAAAGAATATCAAAATCTCTTGTTGGAAATCAATAATTTGGTTGATAGTTGTAAGCAACAACTGGCTTCGGAAAGCGAAACAATTGAAGGTTTTTCTGAGAAAATAAAACAGTGGTTTCTTGATGCTGATGTTAATAGTACTCTGAATAAAGAGGCGATGCAAGAGACCCAAAGCGAGCTTAAAGCTGGCTTAGATGAATTTTCCAAAAAACAATCTAGTAAAATTCAAGAAGGTAAGAGTTTAGTAAGGCAGTATCTTTTTCTTTTGGGTAGGCTGAATACAATGATTTCGCATGTAGGGCCAGGGCAGCATGTCTCAAACAGTGTTAATGTTGAGCTTGAAGAGGAGCTTAATGGGGTTCAAGAAAAGGAAGTTGAAGAAAAAGTTGAATCTATATATGTAAAACTTGATAAGCCACGTATTCAAGAAAAAATTGCAGATATGTGTGATCGGTTAAGCGATTTTCATAAAAAAGTCAAGCCTGACGAACGATGCGTTCTTGCTCCAGAAGATGAGGAATTACTTCAGAATATTTCTGTTGTTCTTGAAAATTTGAATCCTCTGGTACAGTATTATGGTTCTTTGAAATCTGAGGAAATTGAAACCAGATTGGCTGTTGTATTGTATGAGTGTGTGCTTTTTTATGAGGATTTGTATAATATCCAATCTTCTACTGGAGAAGCTCCGGGTGATGATATACATGATAAAGCATCATATATTAGTGAGGCTCTGCGTGCTAAGTCAAACATACTTCGAGAAAGGTTCGCATGCTTTGAAAACAAGAGTGTTGAGGCAGTAAATAAATTTTTACCTGCTTCTTATATTAGTTTTCGCGCAGACTGTAAAAAAAACTCGGAGACTATGGGCGAGATAGTCGAAATGTTTGAAAGTGTAAATAAAAAATGTGAAACACAGTTATTGAGAGAAATACGGGAAGGAGCTTCTGTTTGTAAAGATAATTTTAAGGAAATAACCCAATGCTATCAGAATCTTGTCCTGGTTTGTGCACAAGATGAGCGGAGAAAAATCCCTTTATTATCTCAAGAAGTGTCGGGTTATGTAACTGATTTAGAGAGTAGTATTAATCGTAATGATATTAATCAGTTAAAACGACTGAATGATAATATGAGTGCCAATTTGGTTAAGGCACTTTCTATGCAATTTCAAAATGCATGCGAAGCGCCTGAGAATGATATGGATGTGTGCTATATGGAAAAAACTTGTGCAATATCTGATTTTAAAAGTTTACAAAACTTAGGTGAGCAGCGGTCTATATTCATAGGAAAATGGAAGGCTATCAAAGATCTTTTTTATCAAAAGCATTTACAATTAGCTCGCAAGCAGGATGATCTTAATGTCATGCTTAAGACTATGACAACGTTTTCAAATGAATTCATTGGTGTTATGAAGGTGCGTGGGCCCAGTATAGAGGGAGAAGATATTAGCCTAGGACCATTAAAAAAATTAAATTCTAGTTTGCAAGCAAGGATTAATTTATTTCGGATGGCGACGGTAATGAGATCGTCTTAATTCCTTTGGGTCGGTCCCGTTTCCATTATACCACTTTTTTTATCACAACACCCAGCTCATATTTATGTTGCTCTGGTAAAGAGTTGATACGAATCACTTCTACCAGAGCATCTAAATTTTCTATATCATTGCCTTCAGAAGGGATGGTTAAGTTGAGTCGAGTGCCCACTTTGAGCTTTTTGTCTGTTTCGATCAGTAAGCCTGCGCCGCTAATGTTTTTACAGCGACCATCATAATAACGTTCTGGATGACCATCAATGGTATAAGAAACCATTGCATCAATTTTCATGCGGATAAAACTTCTTTTTTCACTGTATGCGCGGTTAACCAAATTCATCACTGTCCTCATGCTGATTGGTTGCTTTTTATTTTGACGTTTCCCACTTCCATATGGGTTTGTTCGAACAGTATAACAGACAATCTAGGTTTCGCTATATAAAGAGTCGATGCAGGCATATGTGCACTAACACTGTAGTACCCTATGGATGGGGATGAGATAGTTGATTTGGTAATTATTATTGCTGTAAACGATACCAGGCTCTGCCGTACAGTTCATGCAAATTGACATAAACTTCGTAAAAGGCTACAGCGCTTGGAATCCAGTCAATGAGTCTCAGCAGCTTGTCAAACTTATGGGTTTTGTAGCCTGTCGCTGCGGGTAATACCGTAAAACCAAAATATTCGAACACTTCTGTTGCGCGTTTTATATGGCTGGCTTCTGTGACTAAAATGATGTCAGTTATATTTTCTTTAGATAAAATCTCCTGTGTGAATTGGGCATTTTCCCAGGTGGTACGGCTTTTAGTTTCTAGCCATTTGGGCGATAGACCAAAGCTTTGCTCTAAAGCATTACGCATCAGTTCTGCTTCAGAGATAGTGTCTGTTCCCCACAACCCACCTGTAACAAGAATAGGTAACTGGGTACTTTGGGCTAGATAAGCGCCGTAGCGTAAACGTAATAAAGTACCTTTGTTGACGGTATCTTCTCCAGCATATTCCGGTGCTTCATGGTTGCGTCCACCTCCCAGTATTACGATGGCTTGATTTGGATTGTTTTGGGCTTGTGTTATGGCTTGTTCTATCGTAAGGGCAGGAATTTGCTGATTCCAACTTGAGAGTAAGCTAGCAACTAAGGGTAAACTACAGACCCATAAAAAAATAAAACCACCAAATAAGCAAAGTTTAGCAATGCGTGGGCTTCGCTTTAATAAAAATAAACCAAAAGCAATCAGTATCAACCCCGGCCCGGGAGGTAAGGCGATTGTTTTTAAAAGTAGCCTTAAATACATCAGTCGGTTAAGTCTAATACATCCTGCATATCGTACAAACCTGGTGCACGGTTTTGCAGCCATTCAACTGCTCTTAAAGCGCCATGGGCAAAGTTACTGCGATGTTTGGCTTTGTGAGTGATTTCAATGTGCTCACCTTGTCCGGCAAATAAGACGGTATGCTCACCGACTATGTCTCCTGCTCGTATTGTGGCAAAACCGATTGTGTTCTCAGGGCGTGTGCCAGTGATGCCTTCACGACTGAAAACAGCTTGTTCAGGCAATGACCACCCTAAGGCTTCGGCTGCTGCTTCTCCTAACTTTAAGGCTGTTCCTGAAGGTGCATCGATCTTGTTTCGGTGATGCGCTTCTATCACTTCTATATCAGTTTGTGGTCCTAGTACTTTGGCTGCCATTTCAACCAGTTTGAACGTTAAATTAACACCTGTGCTCATGTTGGGAGCAAAAACAATGGGTATCTTGGTGGCGGCTTTCTCTATTTGTTTTTTTTCCTGATCGGTAAAGCCTGTCGTGCCAATGACTATGGATTTTTGGTGTTCAACACAGGTTTTAATGTGAGCTAAAGTGGCTGCTGGTACTGTAAAGTCAACGACAGTATCTAAATTAAGAATGACGTTTTCTAACGAAGCTTGTATAGGCAGCTCTTGTGGACTTTGCCCGACTAGGGTTGCAGCATCCTTGTTGATGACCTCTGAGTCAGCACGGTCTATAGCCGCTGCTAAAGTTATGTTGGGGGTTTCAAGTGCTGTTGCAATCAGCGTTTGTCCCATGCGCCCACTTGCACCTGCTATTGCTACTCGTATCATGATAACTCAAACCACCTTCCCTATATGTCAGTTATACCTTTAAGGCTGTGTCATATCATCAAAAAAGTTTTTCACGCCTTCGAACCAAGACGTCTTTTTGGGGGATTGTTTTTTCTCGTCTTGTTCTAGGCTTTTTTGAAATTCTCTTAACAATTCCTTTTGATGTTTATTCAAACGCACAGGTGTTTCAACAATAACGTAGCAAAGTAAATCACCTGGTGAGCCTCCTCTAACTGGAATCACACCTTTGCCTCTCAATCGAAACAGTTTCCCACTTTGTGTTTCCGGTGGAATTTTGAGTTTAACACGTGAGTCTAGGGTTGGAACCTCCAGTTCGCCTCCTAAGGCCGCATCGGTAAAGCTAATGGGAACTTCGCAATAAAGGTCTTTGTTCTCACGGCGAAAAATAGGGTGTTCTCGAATAGAAATCTGCACGTACAGATCACCACTAGGCGCCCCATGGGTTCCAGCCTCACCTTCTCCAGCTAAGCGTACTCGATCGCCGGTATCCACACCGGGTGGAATTTTGACGTTGAGCTTTTTTTCTTTACTGATACGTCCGCTGCCCTGACAGCTAGAACAGGGGTCTTTAATTATTTGTCCTCGCCCACGACAAGTCGGGCAGGTTTGCTGTACGGAAAAGAAGCCTTGTTGCATACGAATTTGACCGCTCCCTCCGCATGTGGAACAAGAGACGGGGCGAGTGCCTGGCTTAGCACCTGTACCCTTACAAGTGTTACAAGTGACTTGTGTGGGTATTTTGACCTCGATATTAGCTCCTTTGACGGCTTGTTCTAAATCCAGTTCCAATGTGTAGCGCAAATCGGAACCACGATTTGAGCCGTCGTTAGATCGGCCTCCAAAAATATCACCAAAGACGTCACCAAAAATATCTGAAAAACTAGCGCTTCCTCCAGAGAATCCTGAAAAGCCAGCATCACCACCACCACTGCCATCTACAGCAGCGTGACCGTAGCGATCGTAGGCGGCTCTTTTTTGTTCATCAGATAGAACTTCATAGGCTTCTTTGGCTTCCTTAAAGCGTGTTTCTGCTTCTGAATTATCTGGATTACGGTCTGGATGGTATTTCATGGCCAGCTTGCGATAGGATTTTTTTAGTTCCTGAGTATTGGCACTTTTGGAAACACCTAGTATTTCGTAATAATCTCTTTTTGACATTTTTTGGGCAGCTCATTGGTTTAAGTGGGTTCTTTCAATCTCGTTCTTTGTATCTACTAGTATTATTACAAAAGCAGCCATGAACACAGCATTTAGCCTCATACCATGAGGGCTGGCTACTGTGTTTATGGCTGCAGAATGGATTTATTTAAATTTACTTCTTATTGTTTTCATCCACTTCTTCAAATTCAGCATCTACAGCTGCTGCATCATTTTGTTGCGATGATTGTGGTCCACTGTTTGTGCTGGTGTGTGGTTCAACGTCGGGTGAACCTTCCGTGGCTGCAGCATCTGCATACATTTTTTGTGCTATTGTCGATGAGGCTTCTGTTAATGCTGTTGTTTTAGCTTCTATTGTATCTTTATCATCTCCTTTTAGGGCCGTTTCAAGCTCTTCAATGGCCTTAGAAACTTTGTCTTTTTCTTCTTGTGATACTTTGTCTTCGGCTTCAGAGAGTGTTTTTTTCGCTGCATGTACCAGTGAGTCAGCTTGGTTGCGCACTTTGATCAATTCTTCAAATTTGCGATCACTTTCGGCATTCGCTTCTGCATCTTTTACCATGCCTTCTATTTCTTCGTCAGATAAGCCGCCAGAAGCTTTAATTTGTACAGATTGCTTTTTACCGGTCGCTTTGTCTTTTGCTGATACATCTAAGATACCGTTTGCATCAATGTCGAATGTGACTTCAATTTGAGGCATACCACGGTGTGCGGGCGGAATATCTGTTAGGTCAAAACGTCCAAGAGATTTATTTTGAGCAGCTTGTTTACGTTCTCCTTGTAAAACATGTACAGTTACAGCTGTTTGGTTGTCTTCAGCCGTTGAAAATACTTGTGAAGCTTTCGTTGGAATGGTTGTGTTTTTTTCAATTAAGGGCGTCATTACTCCGCCCATGGTTTCAATACCCAAGGTTAAGGGGGTGACATCTAACAGGAGAATATCTTTTACGTCTCCTGCCAATACAGCAGCTTGTATAGCAGCGCCCACTGCCACGGCTTCGTCAGGGTTAACATCTTTACGCGGTTCTTTTCCAAAGAAACCTTTCACTTTATCTTGAACAAGTGGCATGCGAGTTTGACCGCCGACTAAAATAACATCTGAAATATCTGAGGAGCTTAGGCCGGCGTCGTCTAGTGCCAGCTTACAGGGTTTAATGCTGCGTTCAACTAGGTCTTCTACCAATGATTCAAGTTTTGATCGGGTCACCTTGATGTTAAGATGCTTGGGCCCGCTGGCGTCAGCTGTCACATAAGGTAAATTGACCTCGGTTTGTTGAGCTGACGATAGTTCAATTTTTGCTTTTTCTGCAGCTTCTTTCAGCCTTTGTAAAGCTAATGGGTCGTTACGTAAGTCAATACCAGCGTCTTTTTGGAATTCATTCACTAAATAATCAATCAATCGCAGATCGAAGTCTTCTCCCCCTAAAAAGGTATCTCCGTTAGTGGCCAGTACTTCAAATTGGTGTTCACCGTCTACTTCAGCAATTTCAATAATGGATACATCAAAGGTGCCACCACCTAAATCGTAAACAGCAACTGTAGAGTCACCGCGTTTTTTGTCTAGGCCATAAGCAAGTGCCGCAGCTGTAGGCTCGTTAATAATACGTTTGACTTCAAGACCAGCAATTTTACCGGCATCTTTTGTGGCTTGTCGTTGTGAATCGTTAAAATAGGCTGGTACAGTGATGACAGCTTCACTGATCGATTCTCCAAGGTAGTCTTCTGCTGTTTTTTTCATTTTTTTCAGCACTTGTGCTGAAATTTGTGGTGGGGCCATTTGTTGGCCATTCGCTTCTACCCAGGCATCTTTGTTGTCGGCAGCGACTATTTTATAGGGCACCATAGAGACATCTTTTTGCACGACTTTGTCGTCAAACTTACGCCCGATCAAGCGCTTAATTGCAAAGAGTGTGTTTTCTGGGTTGGTGACAGATTGGCGCTTTGCTGGTTGCCCGAGAAGGATTTCATCATCTGTATAAGCTACGACGGAGGGTGTTGTCCTGGCGCCTTCACTGTTCTCTAATACCTTTGGGGCATCACCTTCCATGACGGCTACGCATGAGTTAGTGGTGCCTAAGTCTATACCAATAATCTTTTTTTTGCTTTTGCTCATTACAGTTCTCCAACAATGATTCTTACCGTGAAAATACCTTTTTCATCACTTGAGGTGACGAAAAAAGTATCGTTCATGGCTGTTACTGTGAAAATGCAACTGCCTCAACCCAAAAAGTAATAAGAAGCTTGGGGGGGGCTGCGTTTGTTTCTGATCGTTTAAACTTTAAGATAGCTTGTAAATAGAGATTTGGTTGCGAGCTTCTTTTTCAACCACGCACTCAAACTTTTTCATCATCTTTTTTTGTATCCATAGCCTTGGATACAGTCACTAAGGCCGGCCTGATGAGGCGATTGTTCAAGGTGTATCCTTTTTGTAGGACGCTTAAGACTGTGTTTGGTTTTTCTTTAGAGCAAGCTTGGGTTGATATCGCCTGATGAAAGTCAGGGTTAAAGCTTTCACTTAAGGGGAAAAGCTGCTCAACATGAAACTTTCTTAGTGTTTCCAAGAACAGTTTGCAGGTTAGGCTCATGCCCTCTCTTGCTACACGCTGGGTTTCGTCTTCCTCGGGAATGGATTCAAGCCCTCTTTCCAGACTATCAATGACTGGTATAAGGCCGTCAATAAATTTCTCTAAGGCATATTTATGTGCACTGGCTACGTCTTTTTCCAGGCGTCTACGGGTATTTTGAACTTCGGCTTGGGCTCTTAAAAGTTCATTTTGGAGCTCTTTTTGTTGATTGGATAAGTCATTGATTTCTAATTGTAGTTTGCTGATTAAGGATGCCTGCTGTTCATTGGGGGCAGTAGAGGAAGGAGGCGCATCAGGTTTATTCGTGTCTTGAGCATCTTGTGAGTTTTGTTTTTCATCTAGCTGTATGGATTCCTCACCCTCCATGGTGTGATTAGAGTTTATAGTAGCCTCGCTACCAAGTGCCTCTGATTCTTGCTCTGTGATGGTGGTGTTATGTTCAGTGTTATTTGTCATTGAAAATCCTCATTCTTTGCGACTTTCTTTCTTGTAGGATTGTTAAGCACGTAATATTGGGGTGGCTTGCTTAAGATTCAAGAGTGTTAGATATAAGTTTCTTGCTTTGTTTTTTAGATGAAGAAAGTGTATAAAAGTTGGTCAAATTTGGTTGTTGACGAATTTAAAAATACTGTAAATAATAATGCTATTTAAATATACAGTATTTTAGCCCCCCTACCTGCCGGAGATTGCTATGCTAGAATCACTAAAAATTAATAATTTTGCCATCATTGAATATCAGCAGTCTGTTTTTTATACAGGCTTGACTGTTATTACAGGAGAGACTGGTGCGGGTAAGTCGTTACTTATTGGCGCTTTGGCGCTATTACAAGGCCAACGTGCTGACACTTCTCATATTAAGAGCGATGCTCAGCAAGCGATTATAGAGGGCGTGTTTAACATTGAAGCTAATACAAAAGCGCAGGATTGGTTGAGACAGCAGAAGCTTTTCTCGCGTGATGTCAGTGAATCTGATGCTAAAAGATGTTGTATTAAGAGAGTGATTGATCAATCAGGTCACTCAAAAATTTATATCAATGGTTGTGTTTGTACTTTGCAGCTGTTGAGATGCCTTGGTAAGCATTTAGTGCAAATTCATTCTCAGCATCAACATCAAGTGCTGTTGGATAAGGACTCGCATATTGATTATTTAGATCACTTTGCTGGTCTTTCTGTGCTTGCAGAAAAGGTTAAGCAATCGTATTGTGCTTGGCAGTTGGCGGATAAAGAATTGGTGCAAGCCCAGCAAGAATATGAAAAGGCGCAGCAGCGTCAGGATTTATTGAGCTATCAATTAGAAGAGCTTGCACAAGTTGATTTAACCGAAGCAACTATCGATTGCGCTTATCAAACACATAAAGAGTTGGCGCAAGCTGAATCGCTTGAGCAGTTGTGTGTGCAGTTAATGGACTTATTTGATGCTAAAAATACAGAGGTGGGGGCGCTCCTGCCTCTATTTAATGCGTCTTTACAAAAAATGTCTCAACTTGAGCAGAGCCGTCCAGCATTTAAAGAAGCTTATGACCTGTTGTGTGAGGCTTTTATTTTATGTCAAGAAAGCTTTAGTCTTATTCGAAAAAGCCAAGAGGATATTGAGTACGACCCAAGCAGGTTGCAGGCTTTAGACGAGTATTTGTCAACACTCAATCGATTGGCGCGTAAGCACAGAGTGCATCCTAGACAGTTGCCTGAGCTGTTGAGTAAGCTTGAGCGAGAGCAAAGTAGGCTTAAAACTAAGCATTTAAGCCTTGAACAGCTTTTAGCAGTGCGGGACAATGCTTATAAGCAATTTATTGCGCTGGCAGCGGATTTATCCCACAAGAGGCAGCTGAAGCAAGAAGCGTTTGAGCATAAAGTGACAGGTTATATGCGTTTGTTAGGTATGCCTGAAGCTGTTTGTAAGGTTTCTTTACATAGTGCATCGGTAGAGCGCTCCAGTATTTCTGTGCATGGTGTGGACCGTTTGGAGCTGATGTTATCTAGTCATGCTAAGCTTGCGCCCTTACCTTTGCGTAAGTGTGCTTCTGGAGGTGAGTTGTCGAGATTATCGTTGGCTCTATTTATGCTGACGCAAGAGGAGGGTGGTTCAACTTTAGTACTTGATGAAATTGATACAGGTCTTGGTGGTCAAGTGGCAGAGCTGCTTGGAAAGCATTTGGTGGAATTGAGTAAAAAGCAGCAAGTGATTTGTGTGACTCACTTGCCGCAAATCGCGGCTAAAGGTCAAGTGCATTTGACTGTAAAAAAAGAGTCGAGTATTCAAGGTGCTTTGTGTTCTCGGGTGTCACAGTTATTAGATGCTGAAAGTCGTATTTTAGAGTTGGCTCGCATGTTTGGTCTTGCGCAGCTTCCGCCACCTTTGTTGCGAGAGGTTTGTGAACAGTGGGTTTAATACTTCCTGCAAATATATGTAATGACTTTTTTAGTCGAAACCAATGGTATGATTAACTAAGGTGTTTTAATAGTATGAGTATGAAAATAAATGTTGCTGTTGTGGGTGCGACGGGTGCGGTAGGTGAAACTATGATAGAACTTTTGCAGGAACGTGAGTTTCCTGTAGATCAGCTTTTTTTATTGGCCAGCGAGAGCTCACAAGGTAAGCGTATTCAGTTTCGAGGCAAATCAGTGAGTGTGCAAAATTTGTCTTCCTTTGATTTTGCGCAAGCACACATTGCCTTGTTTTCAGCCGGTGGGAATGTTTCGGCTGAGTTTGTGCCTAAGGCAGCTGCAACAGGTTGTATTGTTATTGATAACACGTCCTATTTTCGTAATGATCCGGAGATTCCTTTGGTGGTTCCGGAGGTGAATCCTCATAGGATTGGCGATTATACTCCTCGCAATATCATTGCGAACCCGAATTGTTCTACGATTCAAATGTTAGTGGCGTTGAAGCCCTTGCATGATGCTGCGCGTATAAAGCGGATCAATGTTGCGACATATCAGGCTGTTTCTGGGACGGGTAAATCAGCCATTGCAGAGTTGGCTGCGCAGACGGCTAATTTACTGAATGCTAAAGCCGTTGATCCTAAAGTATACCCTAAGCAAATAGCTTTTAATGTTATTCCTCATATTGATGCTTTTCAGGACAATGGTTATACCCGCGAAGAGATGAAGATGGTTTGGGAAACACAAAAAATATTAGAAGATGACTCTATCGCTGTGAACCCAACCTGTGTTAGAGTGCCAGTATTTTATGGGCACTCAGAAGCAGTTCATATAGAGATGCAAGAAAGGCTAAGTGTAGAGGATGCTTATCGTTTGTTGGAACAGGCGCCGGGTGTTGAGTTGCTGGATCGAAGGGAGGCAGGAGGGTATCCTACGCCTGTTACAGAAGGATCTGGACGAAATGCTACTTTTGTGGGACGAGTTCGGGAAGATATTTCCTCTCCAGCGGGTTTAAATCTGTGGGTAGTCAGTGATAATGTTCGCAAAGGTGCTGCTCTTAACAGCTTACAAATTGCCGAGAAGTTGATAAAACACCATTTATAATTGATACTTACTTGTGAACAGAGGGGTTGATACCTAAACATAACTCATATAGCTCGCTATAGGTTTGGTTATTTGGTAGTTTGATGTGTTAGCCTCTTGGCTTCATTATGATTAGCCATCATAGAAATGAATGAATAATTGGAGCATGGTGCACAATCAGTCTGTTTTTCAAGGCTGGTGCTGATTGTTAAGACAAAGGACTTATTGTGTATGTGTCGTCTTAGACTTTTCTTTGTTTTCATTGTACTTTTAGGATGTTTTCCTGCACTTAGCTTTGCCCTAGGGTTGGGTGAAATTAAGCTAAAATCCCATTTAAATCAACCTTTATTAGCTGAAATTGAGTTACTTCAGGTAAGGGGATTGTCATCTACTGAAATTTTACCTGGTCTGGCCAGTCGTGAGGACTTTGGCTCTGCTGGTGTTGAACGTGGATTTTTTTTGACAGGTATGCGGTTTGAGGTAAAGCTACGTCCCGATGGCACAGGTGTTGTTATTGTTTCAACGTCTAAAGCCGTTCGCGAGCCTTTTTTAAATTTTTTAATTGAGGTGCTCTGGCCGGCAGGTCGTTTGTTGCGTGAATACACTCTCTTGATGGATCCTCCAATATATTCTGAAAGAATTAATGACAAAGTGAATTTAGCTTCTCGACCTTCTGATTTTGTTTCAACGCAGGGAGCTCAAAGAGGACAACAGCAAAAAAGGATACGAAGAGGCACAGTGCCAGCTAGATCCGAGTCGATGGTTGGTGCTGATAATACACCGACTTCTTCTGTTTCTAAACGTTTTCTCACGAGTGATTATGCTGATGGTGGCTACCGTACACGAGCAGGGGATACGCTTTGGAAAGTAGCTACTGCTCTTGTGCCCAGTGCTGATGTGTCTGTGCGACAAACAATGCTGGCATTGCAGCGCAATAATCCTGATGCATTTTTGAACAATAATATTAATCTCCTAAAAAAGGGGCAGGTGCTTAGAGCAGTGACTCGTGAAGAAGCATTACAACTGGATGACCAAGAAGCGCTGGCTGAGGTTTTCAGGCAGAACAAGGTTTGGAAGTCTGGGCTTGCAAACAGGCGGTTGCCAGAACAATCTTTGTCAGCTGCGCCAATGAGTGATCAGAATATTGATGAGATCAAAGTGTCAAAGTTGCCTGCTTCTGGTCATAAATTGACGCTTGCTTCAGCTGATAATGCCAGTGTGGGTGATAGTGGCCAAGGAGGCATAGGTGGTGAAAATCAACAAGGGGGTAGTACTGGTGCTGAGCTTGATTTATTACAGGAAGAGCTAGATAGAGAAAAATCGGTTAATACTGAGTTAGTTGAGCGAGTAACCAGTTTAGAAAATCAAGTTAGAGGCAGTGATAAGATTATTACTTTGCAGCGTGATCAAATAGCAGAGTTGACTGCTAAGTTGGAAAAACTGAAGCAAGAACAAGCCAATTTAGTGGCTAACGAAAGCTCTCAATCTGGTGGTATGCCACAACTGGGACAACAGCAGGATAATAATGCTTCTCAAAGGCAAAACTTACAGGCCTTAAATACAAGCCCTGAACCAGAGACAAGTGGTTTTATGGCGTTGTTGTTGAATCCTATGTATTTAATTATTGTGGTACTTCTAGTGGCTTTATTAGGGCTGATTACCTTTTTTACATGGAGGAGACGAGAAGAGTTGGAGCTTGAAGAAGAGTTGGGTTTGGCTCACCAATATGATACGGGTACTGGTTTGACTGATGTGCTGTCAGCCGCCGATGAGAAAAGTGATGAGCAAACCGTAGAAGTGCCTTTGGCGCACACGGAGGCTGGGCAAACGGCAAGCTCGAATCAACCAGAGGAAGATGTCATCGGTGAGGCTGAAATTTACATGGCCTATGGTCGTTTTGATCAGGCAGCTGAAATTTTAACTAAGGCTATTGATTCAAATGCTTCTCGAACCGAATGGCATTTAAAGTTAATGGAAGTCTATGTAGAAGCGAATGACGTAGTTGCATTTGAGCAAGCGCAGAGTCGTTTCTTGGGTCAAAACTTTGGAATGCAGTTCAATGCCAAGCTTGATGAGATGCGTGCTAAGCTAGGCTTAGAGCTTAGTGATGAAGATCAAACGATAACAGAAGGTGAAGAAACAAGTTTGACCTCTGAGTTTGAGTCTGAAACTGTTGAAGTTGATCATACGGATATGAGTGATGACAGGGAGCAGGCAGATATGTCATTAGACTTTGAGCTTGATGATGCCAATGTAGAGGATGAGCAGCTTGCTGGAGAGATAAATGAGGGAATGGCAATAACAGAAGCTAATGAAGGGGTAGATGATACCGATGTCTTGTCGTCTTTGGATGATTTAGAGTCGAATTTAACTTCTGATTTTAAGAATGAGTCAGGTTCGCAAGCCATTGAGCAAAATGATGATGAAGATGATAGTCAGAGAGCTTCACCTTTATTTGAAGCCGGAGAGTTAGATTTTCAATTGGAAGAAGACTCTGGCGTTTCACAAAAGCAAGCAGAAGAAGCGTTGCCGGTGCCGGATGCTAATAATGTTGTTGAGAGTCTTGAGGATAGTCTTGCGGCTTTGGACAATGTTTCTCAGGTAGGTGATGCTGAGAGTGATTTAGTGGATTCTTTAGATGCTGATATAAAAGAAACTGATTTTAACGTTGAAGATATGGTTGATTTGGCGGCTGATATTGATAATGCTTTTGGAGAAACTGAAGGATCTACTGGCTCAGCAGATTCACTATCAGCAGCTGAAAATTCTTTATCGTCTTTGGCCGAAGATATTTTATCTTCTGATGACCAAAATGATGACACATTAGGACAGGCCGATATCTTAGATGAAACTTTGACCTCTGAGTTAACGGGTGAGGCAGGTGCAGGTGGATCTGAATTAGATGCAGCTGATTTTATCAGTGAAGCGGATGAGGCCGCAACCAAGCTGGATCTTGCTAGGGCTTATATCGATATGGGTGATCGTACAGGAGCAAAAGATATATTGGATGAAGTTCTAGAAGAAGGTGATCCACAACAACAAGAAGAGGCTAAAGAGCTCTTGCAAAAAGTAGGTTGAGCGTTTTTAATAGCCGTTATCTCTGAGTATTATTTTTTGTGAAAATTTTATGCGTATTGTTCTTGGCGTTGAATACGATGGGAGTGCGTTTCATGGTTGGCAGCGCCAAAGTCATGATCCCTGTACGATACAAGCATGCCTTGAGCATGCTTTGTCATTAGTGGCTAATCATAGTATTAGCGTGGTGTGTGCTGGGCGCACTGATAAAGGTGTGCATGCTCTCCATCAAGTGGTGCATTTTGATACAGTGGCAGAGCGAACTTCCAGTTCGTGGCTTAAGGGTGGTAATCGTTACTTGCCTGACACCGTAGCGATTCGATGGGTAAAACCTGTGATCAGCTGTTTTCATGCTCGCTATAAAGCGCAGGTGCGTTCCTATCGGTATCTGATATACAATAAACCGACTAGACCTGGGTTGTATAAATCTTTTGTAACTTGGCATTATAAACCGCTTAATGTTGAACTGATGAGACAAGCTGCTTTAAAGCTGTTAGGTGAGCAGGATTTTACGTCTTTGCGTGCGCGCGATTGTCAATCAAAGTCGAGCCATCGTCATATTTATCAAATTTCAATCACTGAAAATGCTCCTTTTGTTATTCTGGAGATTTCTGCGAATGCTTTTTTAAAGCATATGGTGCGTAATATTGTAGGGGTTTTGTTTAAGGTTGGTGAAGGTGAGAAATCGCCCCAATGGGTTGAAGAAGTTTTGGCAGCCAAGAACCGTTGTTCTGCTGCTGTGACCGCTCCTGCTCAAGGTTTGAGTTTGATTGATGTGCAATATCCAAAGGAGTATGATTTGCCAGTTTTGGTAAAGAAAGAAGTCCCGTTATGTATAGGGTTTTATAGCGGCTTTCAGAAAGGTTAGATGGTTGTTGCCTTCCTCGATCGACCGCATCATGTATTATTTATACACTCAGCGGCTCTCACTCGTCGGCG
>JANQJO010000151.1 GCA_028281605.1 Pseudomonadales bacterium | reverse complement strand
AACTCTTTTGTTGACCTATCTGACCCATCTAAATTCTGCAGACCATAACAACTCATACCTATTCCTCGAGCATCCAGCTCCGGCTTCTTTTCCTGTTTGTATGGAATTGTTATTAGTTTCGTTAACGCACCCACCAACTTTTTTGTTGACTCATCTGATCCATCTAAATTCTGCAGACCATAACAACTCATAGCTATGTTTTGACCACTCAGCTCCAGCTTCTTTTCCTGTTTGCATGAAATTGTTATTAGTTTCGTTAACGCACCCACCAACTCTCTTGTTGACTCATCTGGTCCATCTAAATTCTGCAGACCATAGCAACTCATAGCTATTCCTCGAGCATCCAGCTCCGGCTTCTTTTCCTTTTCGCATGAAATTGTTATTAGTTTTGTTAACGCACCCACCAACTCTTTTGTTGACCTATCTGGTCCATCTAAATTCTGCAGACCATAACAGACCATAGCTATCGCTCGAGCATCCAACACAACTGCCGAAGGGTCGTTTATTTTCTTCGCCAACATACTCACTAAGTCTTTTATCTCATTTGAAGAATGAACAACTAAACCGTAACCCAATTGACCTATAACCCAAGGATTCAAAGTTACATTTGTTAAGGATAATTCTGCCAATATCTCCGTTCTCATACTACTTAGTTCTTGCTCACAAGAAACAAACACTTGCTTATCCTTCGTTTCCTTCGCTGTCTTCATCATTTTAGCCAACCCATACCAATGAGAAGCTAATCCCGAGAGCTCGCCACTTCTTTCTACTATTTGTGCTTTTGTGTTTAGCTGTACCTCCTGCCCTACTCGTGCACTTACATTAGGATTTGCCAAAGTACACAGCTTGGAAAACAATTTCTCGTCTGCTTTTTTAGCGAACTGTTGCAGAGAAACATACGCGCTATATAACTCCTTCCCTAACGGTGTCTTTTGTTTATCATCACTCATGCTCAAAATGTCATCACATATAACACGTAATGATTTTAATATTTCCTTAGCAAGCGTATCACTCAACATAGATTTGGCACTATCATCCGACAAACGTTTAAAATGGCATGGAATAATATACTCAATCATACTTCTTGTCGCACATACGCATTCTTGCAAACCATTCTTCTCTATTTTTTTGAATCCATAAAATGCCTCTATCAACTTAGAAAAAATCGCTTCATTAACTTCACAGTAGGGATTTTTTAATTGTTTGAACAGTGATTTAAGCGGAACAACACTGGCAGCAGGCTGTTTCATACCCACAATTGTGGTTAAGACTTTGCTTATCAGATTACTCAATTCACACTTCAACACATCTTGTTTATCTGATGCCAACAACGTTTGTTTGTCATGACTAACAAACGAAGACAACTTATTGAGAATAAACTCTATTGTACCAACAGCCGTTTCCAATGTCTCTTTTGATACATTTAATTGATCAAGGCTCTTACATGCTTCTCCTATTTTTTTCTCTGCATCGGTAACAAATAAAGATATATCGCTCCCGCGATTCACTGAGTCACCTAATTGGTCAGCACGGAATTTTCTTCGGTTTCCCACACGCATTGTCTCAAAACGAGATGACTCATAAGCCCTACCGCCACCTCCAAGCTCCCTTCTAGATGGTATTGGTCGAACAGGTACAGGTACAGTGACACCCCCAGAAGTACACCTGGTTGGTAATCTTTTCTCACTACTCATATATAAAATCTTCCCTTGCAAATGTCACTCTTAATTAATCTACCCCCCTTTCACCCAGCACTTTCATCATCTCGGGTAATGAAAACTGCATCGTTCATGGGAATCTCTATACTTTCATGCCACATTAAATTTTCTTTTTTACTTCAACTATACTCGACCCGACCGTCTTGTCAAAAGCCGAGAAACATCAAACCCTATCATATAAATACACGGCAACAATAATAACGTCAAAGGCGTCGCAAACAATAAACCGTAACCTAAAGTCAAAGCCATAGGACTCATATGTGGGTCCGACCCTCCAAGACCGTACGCTAAAGGTAATAAACCTGCTATCGTTGTTACAGAGGTTAAAATCACTGCCCGCAAACGATCCGCTGTCCCCTGAGCCACCAAATTAATAACACTCACCTGCGCATGATTTTTTCTCCTCAAATCATTGATGCGACTCACTAATACCAAAGAGTCATTTACCACCACACCGGCAAGACCTATCACTCCTGTACTGGCTAAAAATCCCAAAGGTTCATTATGAAGAATCAAAGCAACAATTACACCCGTCAAACCAAACGGCAAAGCCATAATCACGATAATAGGCTGCCAAACCGAACTGAATAACAAAATCAACAAAAAATAAATACCCAAAATTGCTATCACAAAGATCTTCGCCAAATCTTTAATTGAACTCGATGTTTCTTCAGCCTCACCATCCACCACTAAACGTACCCCTGGATACATGACCATATCCTGAAACTGTGACAAAATAGCCTGAGTCGCTAGCACTGAAGTCGTCACTGCAGCATCAATATCAGCCGTCACTGTAACGCTGCGCTCACCGTTGTAATGATTTAAATTGGCAGGCCCTGGACGCTCCTCAAAATACCCTAAAGTACTCAAGGGAATTAAACGGCCTTGTTGATTTGGAATAGATAACGTACCTAAATAATTGGGGTTGCCCCTCGCTTTGGCTGGGTAAATCACTCGAAAGTCTACATCTTCCTCACCGTAACGTACATTAGTGACTAACTCACCATCATAAGCAATACGCACATGCTGAGCAACATCAGCCACAGTCAAAGCATATCTGGCCAATTTATCGTAATCGAGTTTAATTTCTAACTGAGTTTTGCCTTCTTTATCATCTCGATCTATATCTTTTACACCAAGGGTATGACTCATCACCTGTTCTAAACTATCTGCCAACTGTGCCCGCAAATCATCGGCACTGCCAACCACTCGAATTGAAATAGGACGGCCTACGGGTGGCCCTCCAGCATCAACCATAAACCGAACATCTTCAAAACCTTTAAGCACTTTTAGCTGTGCACGTAACACTTCAACAATATCATCAGCACTACGCTCACGCTCAGAAAATGGGGTTAAATATACAAAAACTGCAGCATGGTTTTCGCTCTCACTGGAACCAATGTCACCAAAGGTGCCGATGCGAGTCGCATACGAATCCAACTCATAAGACTCCAAAGATTCTACAGCCCGCTCTACTAACTTCACTCGATCTGAAGTCGCTTCCAATGAAGTTCCACTGGGTGTTTGTAATAAAATCATAAAACGATCTGCGGTATTTGAAGGAAACAATACCACATCTAAATGCTCAAAAGCATACCAAAGAGCCGTACCCAAACAACTCAAAAATACCAACACCATCGGATAACGCAATTTCAACAGTTTTTTCAGTAAACTTTCATAATGCTTTTTAACTCTCTCGAAAAAATGCTTATCCAAAGAAAATTTATTACTGACTTTCGTTCGGTGCTTCAAACCCTCTGCAATATGGGACGGTAAAGCAATCGTTGACTCAAACAAAGAAATAAACAGAGCACAACTAATGGTTAAAGGAATCACATAAACAAACTTACCCATCATGCCCGGCAAGAAAAACATAGGCGCAAAAGCAACAAAGGTTGTCAACACTGTAGTGAGCACAGGTTTAAATACCTCTCTTACACCCTCAACTGCTGCCTCCAGTGGCGCTAGGCCTTTCTCATGTTTTTGATAAATATTCTCGGCAATAATAATTGCATCATCTACAACAATACCTATTACCAAAACCATGGCGGTCAAAGTTATACTATCAAGGGATGAACCAAACATTGGCAATAAAAATAAAGCACCTAAAATTGATACGGGAATACCCAAGGCCACCCAAAAAGCAATTCGAATATTTAAAAATAAAGCCAAAGTCACCAGCAAGAAGCCCAAACCCAATAAACCATTATTGGCGACAATACCAAAACGATTACGAACATACGTAGAAGCATCATTAGAGTACAATACTGTAATACCTTCCGGTAAATTCTTTTGCTCCTGCTCCACCAATGATTTGATACGATCAACTGTACGCACAATATCTGCATTTTCAGTTTTTAAAGCCACAAACGATATGGCAGAGACCCCATTCATACGAGAGAGCACACGCTCATCTTCAAAATCATCATTAATCACAGCCAAATCTTTGACTTTAATAGAAGGGCCATCAAAGGTAGTCCTAACAATAACGTCCCCCACTTCCATCGGTGTACGAAATTGAGCCAAGGTCACAATATTTTTTTCACTGGTATACGATTCAAAAGACCCACCTGTTGCCCTAATATTACGCGCTTTGATGGCTTGAATAAGCTGTGACAAAGGCACGTCAAAGGCTTTTAATTTATCAGGGGAAACTTCAATTTGAATTTCACGATCTCGATACCCATATCGATCTAACTTAGACACACCCTGAACATTTTCCAATTTTTTCTCAAAAATTCTGGCTGCTTCACGTAATTCTTCATAAGGCACCTCACCGGCCAATCCCACTTCAATAATTGGAAATACTGAAGTCGTCAAGTCTGTCACTAAGGGAGACTCTGTCACCTCACTTGGCAGCTCCGTCACTCGTGTGACGGCCTCACGAATTTCAGTTTTAACTTGCTCTTGATCTGCTTCATCTGAATCAATAACAATATGAACCAAAGAAAAATTTTCCATCGAGTAAGAGGTATATTTTTTGATGCCATCGACGGTTTTAATTTCCGCTTCTATTTCATTCGTAACCTTCAACTCAACATCCTCTGGTGCTGCACCAGGGTAACGAGTTGTAATCAACATTTCTCCAAATTCTACATCAGGAAATAAGTCACGCTGTATCGTTGTTAAAGTCAAAAGACCCGATAAAATTAAAAGAAAGGTAAACAGATAAGCAAAGAGTTTATTATGAACAAAAACAGCAAAGATATTAGACATTATATACCAGCTTCAAGATTAAGACTGAAATCATTTAGCAATAATTGATCACTTACAGCCAAATATTGTAAGTACAGACTGTGCAATTTAAGCATCAAATCAATACGACTTTGACGTACCGCTTGTTCATTATCTTGACTTTGCAAAACAAAAGTAAAATCATTACGACCCTGCTGGTAACGCTTAATTTCCTCTTTTGTTTTTCTCAAAGCTAAACTTAATTGTTTTTGGTTTAAAGTTAAAGTCGGCAATAGCGTCATTAGCTCTTGTCGCAATTGTATCCGCTGCGCCGCTAAAGTTCGTCTTATACTAGCACGCTCCAGCCGCAATTGTTTTATTTGCAAAAATAAACGCTTTTCTGTGTGTATAGCACGACGATTTTTAAAAGGGAAAGTATACTGCAGACCAAGCTGAACATCCGGCTGATCAAATCTAAAGCTATCTGCCCAGTCAGGATTCAAATCATCCAACCCTACCTCAATAGCAAGGTCTAATTCAGCTCGACGGGCATCCTGTGCAGCCTGATGTTGACGCATCAGAATAGTTTCACTGTCGGTCAAGCTGTTCAATAAGCGTAAGTGTGTATCGCTCTCAAGATCGGGTAACTGACTCAGCTGTGAAAGAGCTTTAAAAAAATGCTCTTGTTCCCAGTTCGTATCAGGGTAAGTCAAAGACGAATGCTTTTGCTCCAAAGTAACAGCCAAGTAGTGACGCAAACCTTCACTTTCTGATCGAATTTGTTCTAAGCTCTGCTCGATACCAACAACAACTTCACGAGCACGAATCAGATCCAACTGTGGCACTAAGTTTGATTGTCGTTTTTTTCGGATTCGAGCCACTTCATCACGTGCAATGTTAAGGCGTTTAACCAATATATTGTCTGAAGCGTGCAAAGCCATCCAATTTAAATAAATCAGCCCTTGTTCAAGTATAAAATTTTCAACCTGCTCAAGTGCCTGCCACTGCACCAAAGACTGTTCTAATTCAGCCACATCAGCTTCTAAACGCGTCAGACTACCCCCTTTATTTTGTAATAAAGGTTGTACCCAGCGAGCAAAAACACGATTGCTATAGCCTTGCACAGTCGATACAGAGGATAACTCCCGCATAAAACCTTGGCTATAGCCTGCTTCTAAACGGCCACCGGTGTACCATAAAGGTTTGACTAAAGCAACCGAAGCAACATGGGACCTGGAATCTGTTGATAAGTTGGGAGCAACGAAAGCCTCTTTATCGACACTGACTTGACCTGCAGCAGATATCAACAGATCTTGGGCTCCTAAAGTACTCAAAAAGTTCTGCTCAGAAATACTCGATGCAAGCTGTTGTTGTTTAATCAAAGGGTGTTGCTTTTGCAAAGTTTGCAAAAACTGACTTAAAGTAAGGTTCGGTAGACCAGCTTGCAAAGATATGGGTGAATACAGCATCAACCACCCAAACAAAAAGACTCCTTTGATCTTTAAAAATTTAATAGTCATAAAGATCGCCACTGCAATTAATTTACCGTGAAATACAATTTTCATCACTTGGGGTGACGAAAATTCATCGCTCATGACTGTTTCACTCAATTATTTGAGGCAATTGTCTGAGGACCTAGCTCTGACCATCCATATCCATGCACCCTACCGTTCATACAATCCCTTATACGATTTGCTGCGTTATAGCTTGACTGCTCTCTAAACACTTTTTCAACTAGCATTCGAGCATTTTTATCTACACCCTCAATGAACCACTTTAAGAAATAGCATGCCTTTTCACCAGATAGATTCTTGCTTTGTTCATGCAGCACTCCTTTTTCCAGGGTATCCAATATCACCTCAACCTTATTATAGGTAAGATTATTCAAATTCTTCCAAAACAAAGTACTCTCTTCTTTAACCTTTGCACAATAACGTTGATCATCACCACACTTTAGAAACAACTTAAAAATAGACTCTATACATTTCTGACCTTCGGTGGTAAGCTTCATAGGTTGCCGTGGAAATGCGAATGCATCAATATCACAAACACTTTCATCTTGCAAAGCATTAAACATACGATACAAGGCCATGGCACCAAGTAGAAGCCCAACCGAAAATACAATATTATTCCTACAAAAACGAGCAATGCCCGTCACTATCGCTGCACCGTTACTAACGACTGATCTCATAGCATCACAAACGCTTGCTGCGTACCCTTGAAATCTACCTTGTGCCGCTTCTGGCCGAACACCTACGCCTTCTAATAAGGGTGTGCCTGGTACCGTTGATGATGATACTTCTCGGAGACGTACTCCATTCCCTACCGGCGCATGAGTCAATATAGGCATAAAACTCACTCCTCAAATTTTGGAAAAATTTCACAATAACGGTGGCAATAAGGCTGTTTCCCTTCACGTTCGTAATAATGCTGATGATAACCCTCAGCCGGCCAAAACTTAGTAGCAGGCCTCAATTGAGTCGCAACGCGATCACCTCGATTTTGCAAAATCTTAATTAATGATTCAATCTCAGTTCTCTCTTGCTCATTACTACAAAATACCACTGACAAATACTGAGAACCTAAATCCGGGCCCTGACCATCTATTTGCGTATAATCGTGCGTTTCAAAAAATAAACGCCCTAATGCGTTATACGAAATTTGCAAAGGATCATACACCACGTGCACTGCTTCAACATGCCCCGTATCACCCCGACAGACCTGCTCATAAGTGGGCTTCTCCAAAAAACCACCACAGTAACCTACTTGTGTATGAACAACACCTGGAGCACGTGCAAAATAGTATTGTAACCCCCAAAAACACCCCGAAGCAAACACAGCTTTTTTATAATTAATCCGCTCCCTCGCTTGAAACAACAAGCTCACACTGTTAACACAGTGTCGAATATTTTTTTCAGTAAACCCTTCCCCCTCAAACACATGCCCCAAATGCCCACCACAGTGAGCACAAACAATTTCCGTGCGATAGCCATCCACATCTGGCACCCGCCTCACGGCCCCTTCAATTTCATCATCGAACGCCGGCCAACCACAATCAGAATGGAATTTATGCTCACTCTGATACAAAGTATGCTCGCATTTTTTACAGCAATAAACCCCTTCAATCTGGTGGTTTACGTACAAGCCCGTGTAAGGTGCCTCTGTTCCTTTTTGATCTAAGACATTTCTTTCAAAATCACTCAATTTTTTAACCATGAACACAGATTCCCCAGACCCGACACAAGGCCTAAATTGTATAAATTAGCACCAAAAACGTCATCAAATCTCGCTACCTAATGACTCACAGAATCTTTCCCATTATAATGCCCTCATGTCAGCCTCCCAATCGTTGATCACATATTGGCAACCTCGTTACTGGCTCACTTGGTTTGGCCTATTGATAATGCGTATCATTTGCTTACTACCCTGGAAAGCACAAGTCACTTGCGGCAAAACCTTAGGGCTCGCACTCTATTACTTACTTAAGAGAAGACGATCAATCACACAAACCAACCTGCAACTGTGCTTCCCCGAGCTGACCCAACCAGAACAAGCCCAACTGACCAAAAAAATCTTCTGTGAAAATGCTCTCGGCTTGCTGGAAACTGGCTTATCCTTTTGGGCACCCAATAAAGCACTAACCGATATTGTAAACTTTGAAGGCTTCTCCATGCTACAGCAAGCTCAAACCCGAGGAAAAGGCGTGATTTTAGTAGGTGCCCACTATACTACCTTAGATTTGGGTGGACGCTTGTTTTCACAATTTTTCACTTTAGATATTCTCTATCGCCCTCATAACAACGCTTTATTTAACGCAATCTTGTTAAAATCAAGACAACGCTGGGCTAGCAATGTCATTGCCAATGCAAAAACAAGACAAATTGTTCGGTCCCTACAAGCAGGCCATATTTTTTGGTTCCCTGCTGATCAAGATTATGGGCCCAAACATTCCACTTTCGTACCTTTTTTCGGCATCAACGCAGCCACTGTGACCACAACCGCTAAACTTGCCATTCTAACGAAGGCTCCTATATTCATCCTAGGTCATCACCGTATAAACACCGACTTTCGCTACCAAATCAGTGTTAAACCTGTATTTGAGACTATTCCTGATAACCCGGATCTGATTGCTCGTAAAGTCAATACAGCAATCGAAACCGAAATTCGCAAATACCCTGAACAATATATGTGGGTACACCGCCGGTTTAAAACCCGACCTACCGGTGAACCCTCACCTTACTCAACGATCAAATAGGCAAACGATGAAAATATTGATTGTAGGCCCCTCTTGGGTAGGCGACATGGTCATGGCACAGAGTCTTTTCCAAGCGCTCAAAGCACAACAACCTCAATGTCAAATTGATGTGCTTGCTCCCCGCTGGTGCGAGCCTCTATTAGAACGTATGCCAGAAGTCAACGCCTCACATACACAACCCATAGGCCATGGACAACTGGCCCTCTCCAGCCGCATTCAACTAGGCAAAAATTTACGTCAATATCAATACGATCAAGCCATTTTATTACCTAACTCTTTTAAATCAGCCATCATCCCTTTCGTTGCTCGCATTCCTTTACGAACGGGCTGGCGTGGCGAATTCCGCTATGGATTACTCAACGATCTTAGAAAATTGAAAGCCTCACAGTTTCCACGCATGGTAGAGCGTTACGTCAGGCTGGCTTATCCAGCAAACCATACTCATCTGCCTCCGATCACATCCCCCAAACTGATCTCCGAAGCCAATCAACAAAAACACTTATTAGAAAAGTTTTCCATTACTTCAGCCAATGACGCCCTAGCTCTATGCCCTGGCGCTGAATTCGGCAGCGCTAAGCGATGGCCAACTGATCAGTACGCAGAACTGGCCACACATCACCTCTCAAAAGGCCAAACTGTGTTGATGCTGGGATCACCTAAAGATCAAACCATTACAGAAGAAATCTTTACAAAAATTCCCAAGCCACTACAAGGCAACTGTTTAAATCTGGCCGGACAAACAACCCTACTGGATGCAATTGATTTGTTAGCCTATTCTAAAGCAGCAGTCACCAACGATTCAGGACTGATGCACATCGCCGCCGCCGTAGGCACACCTCTAGTTGCACTATATGGCCCAACCTCACCTACTTACACCCCTCCTCTATCCGACAACGCCAGAATTGAACGCCTCAAATTAGACTGCAGTCCTTGCCATCAACGCGATTGCCCTTTAAAACATCATCATTGCCTTAAGCGATTAAATGTAGAACAAGTTGAAGCCGCTTTAGATGAAATCATTTAGACAGCAATGGAACACTAGCCAATGTCCACATTAAAACTACCCTTATTGTTAGAACCACATATACTCGAATCCTATCTCTATGAACAAAATCTACTAGTCGTCGAAATCACACGTGCTGAACAATACACTTGCGGCCATATTCCTAGTAGCATTCATATCTCCCCAGAACAACTGGTTTCAGGCACTCCTCCCGCTCCAGGTGCCCTACCCAACACACCAAAATTAAAAGCCCTAATACAGCAGATCGGCTTATCTCCAAACACTCATGTAGTCGCTTATGACGACGAAGGCGGTGGCTGGGCAGGCCGCTTCATTTGGACTTTAGACATGCTTGGGCATTCCTATTCAAGCTTTCTCAATGGAGGTATTCATGCCTGGGTTGGCTCTAACTTACCACTGGAATTAAACCCCAACAAACCCGAGCCTACTGACTATAACCTGGAGATAGCACAACATGGGCCTAATGTAGACAAAACTTATATACTCCAACATTATCAAGACCCAACGCATTGCATTTGGGATGCACGCTCTCTGGCCGAATATCAAGGTTTAAAAAAAACAGATACAAAAAGCGGTCATATCCCCGGCGCCAAGCACTATGAATGGACCCAAGCTTTAGACCAAAACAACTACCTAAAACTGCGTCCTTTAGACAACATTCAAGCCGAACTCGACGCTTTAAATATCACAAAAGACAAAACGGTTATCACTCACTGTCGCACCCACCATCGATCAGGTTTAACTTACTTCGTAGGTAAGCTATTGGGTTTTCCAAAAATCAAAGCCTATGCCGGCTCCTGGTCTGAATGGGGAAATGATATGCAAACACCGATAGAAACCACACAACCACCCACCACAAAGCAAGAAGCCCAATAAAATGCAAACAAATTTTATTCATACCTTTATAACCAAGCTGTTTATTATCACTCAAAAAATAATCCCTCAACACAGTCTATCTCGACTAATGGGAACAGCAGCTAACTGTGAGTATATCTGGTTCAAAAACCTATTCATTCGGCTTTTCTGCAAACTGTACCCCATCAATTTAGCCGAAGCCGAATTTTCAGCACCACAACAATTTAAAAATTTCAACGCCTTTTTTACTCGTCGTCTAAAGCCCAACGCACGCCCTCTACCCCAAAGCAACCACGGTATTTTATCACCAGCAGACGGTCTACTGATGGATTATGGCAAGGTCCAAAACTCTCAAACCTTTACCATTAAGGGACAAAAATATACGCTAGAAGGTTTATTAGCAGGCTACACACAACACAATTTTAACAACAGCGCCTTTGCTGTAATCTACTTAGCACCCTATCACTACCACCGTGTCCACATGCCAGTTACTGGCACGTTATCAGACATGTTCCACATTCCAGGCAAATTGTTTTCAGTCAACCCTAAAATCACTGACACACTGCCCGTGTTTGCTCAAAACGAGCGTGTCATGTGTCTGTTCGATACAGACATTGGAAAAATTTCCATAATTCTAGTCGGTGCAATGATCGTCGGCAGTATTAGCACACCTTGGGCAGGTATCGTCGCCCCCAGCAGCCAACGCATTACACAAATTCATTATGGCCAACACAATCGATCAACTGTAAAACTATCACAAGGAGAAGAAATGGGACATTTTCAAATGGGATCAACCGTCATTATGCTCATAGACAACCCCAACCTAAAATGGAAACCTCCACATAATGCATCGAAAGAAATACTCATGGGCAGCCTATTAGCTGATTACCCAATTACAACAAGCTAAGGAATGGTCACGAAATAACTTTAACATTTAGAGCGGATGCTTGTCTGAGCGTATCGAGTTCAGCAGCGGAAAATGTTAAAGTTATTTCGTGACCATTCCTAAGGAACAACTTTTTCCCTACTCTACACTGGATGCAAACTATTAAAATGAAAGTATTCAGCAATGCGTTTAGCCAATAACTTGATATTCGTGCCGGTCGTAACAATTTCTACATCCGCTATTTCCTTATATAAAGGTTCACGCTCTTGCACAACTTTTTGCAAAATTTCTCTGCGATTTTTCTGCTGTAGGATCGGTCTTCTTTTATCTCGAGAGGTACGCTCTAGCAGCACCTCCAACGGAGCTGTTAAATACACCACAAACCCTCTTTCATCCATCAATTTACGACTTGACTCTTGCAGTACTGCCCCTCCACCTGTCGCTAATACCGTATTTGGTAATAAGGTCAGTTCTGCAATCATATTTCGCTCACGCTTACGAAAACCTTGCTCACCTTCCACATCAAATATCCAACTAATGTCAGCACCTGTCCTAGCTTCTATTGCTTGATCCGAATCAATAAACTTAAAAGCAAGCAGTTGTGCTAAGACACGGCCAATGGAACTCTTTCCAACACCCATCGGCCCGATCAAAAACAGTCTGTCCCATCTGCTCCTTGCTTCCATCACTAACTGACTACTTAATCCTATTGTTCCTATTGTTGCGCCAAAACACCTTTAACAATCTTTGGTGTAATGAATACTAGCAGCTCTTGTTTTTGGTCACTTCGAATGGTCTTTTTAAACAAACGTCCTACGACAGGCAAATCTCCAAAGAAAGGGGCTTTAATAACACTATCTATCGATTCAGTTCTAAACACACCCCCTAAAACAACAGTTTCACCATCATCAACCAACACACTGGTTTCAATCTGGTTAGTATCAATGCTAGGTACATTGTTAAAAATCTGACCAACCGTATCTTGATTAACCTGTAACTCCATAATAATACGACCATCCGGCGTAATTTGGGGGGTAACTTCAAGGCTTAAGACAGCTTCTTTGAAAGAAACTGATGTAGCGCCACTAGATGAAGCTTCTTGATACGGAATTTCAGTACCAGAGGCTATTCTGGCTGCTTGCTGATCCGCTGTCAGTACTTTCGGTGTAGCAATAATATCTGCTTTACCATCCGATTCCAGTGCCGAAAGCTCTAACTCAAGAAAACCTATATCATCGTTAAAATAACCCAGTGCAAAAGATGTCGCTTGCGTATTATTTACACCTAAATCAACCACAAGATTGTCAGGACGCGTAATTTCAATATTCTCACCCGTTGCAATCGCACTTTGTACATCCCATAAAGTATTACTAGAACCACCTGTAATATAATCTGCAGCAGGTCCAGTTGTACCATCTACTCTGGTGATTTGGGTATTATAATTACGTGTCACACCACCCCAACGAATACCCAACTCTTTATCAAAGTCAGAATTGGCTACAACCACTCTCGCTTCTATCAATACTTGCTTAACTGGAATATCAAGCTTACTCAACATACGGCGAATTTCTTCAATTTTATTCACCGTATCTTGCAACAATAGAGTGTTGGTTCTTTCATCAACCGTAATGCTACCACGACTAGATAACATACCCGCACCATTGGTGCCAGAAATTAAAACAGATAAATCCGAAGCTTTTGCATAATTAACTTGAATAAACTCTGTACGCAGCGGTGCTAATTCTTCTACTTGGCGTGTAGTTTCTAGCTCTAGTTTCTCACGCGCAGCTATTTCATCAGCCGGTGCAACCAGCATAACATTGCCCACTTTACGTTTATCTAAGCCTTTTGTTTTGAGAATTAAATCTAATGCTTGATCCCAAGGAACATTTTGCAGTCTCAATGTAATACGGCCAGAAACGGTATCACTCGCCACCAAATTTAAACCTGTAAAGTCAGCAATCAACTGCAGCACTGAGCGTACTTCAATATCCTGAAAATTTAAAGAAAGCTTCTCACCAGTAAAAATAAATTTATCTTTGTTACGCTTCTCTAAGTCTTCTTCAGTAATGGGCTTAACACTGATCGTAAAATTTTCATCAGCTTGATAAGCCAAATACTCATAATACCCATCAGGCTTAATTTGAATCACAGCATTACCTTCTTCTACCATGGCATCAATTGTCTGCACTGGCGTTGCAAAATCGACCACATCTAAACGACGACGTAACTTTTCAGGTAATTCAACTCCCATAAATTGAACAATTATTTTGCCACCTTGCTCACTCATATCAACCGATGCATTTGGATCTGACAAACGTACCATCACTTGACCATCTCCATCAGGCCCACGCTTAAAATCAACTTCCTCAATACTACTCTGAGCTTTCCCTTTTTGGTTCCCTTGAGAAGATACACCACTCATATGAGTACTCTGCTCTGACACATCTGTTTGTGCCAATGCTTTCTCATTAGCCGTTTTACCTACAGTAACAATCAAATCGTTACCACGAGCACTCGTCGTATAACTAACCAACTCCGTTAAGTTAATAATCACACGGGTACGACCATTAGCCCCTATCACAGTAACACTCCTAGCGTTACCAACTCCAAGGTTATGATATTTTTCTTTAAGGAGACTATCTACTCCAAATAAATCTAAAGCGATACGAGCAGGGCTTTCAATGGTATACCCTTTAGGATCCGGTGGCGCATTATCAAACGATAATGTTATTTCAACTTGCCCACCGGGCAAAGAAGCAAATTGCAAATCTGTTAAATTTGAAGCATTAACCAGACTAGGAAATGCAATACATCCTAAATATACAATCAGCAATAATAACTTTCTTTGTAAGAAAGTATACAAATACAAAGAAGAGGACAAAAAAGATAACTGCTGCAGTTTCATTGCATAACTCCGGTCTGTTGTACTATTCATCTCTTAAAGTAACGGTTCTTGGTCTCTCAACCCATCCATCTTGACCATCTGGTATTAACTCCATTAGATCAATCCTAGATGGCTCAATTGACAAAATTTTGCCATGATTTCGCCCTAAATAATTACCAGGACGCACTCTGTGTATGCCATCTTTATTATCTTTTATCAACGCGAATAAACCGTCTCCTGCTCTGCGAATCGAACCTACCATAGCAAGCGCTTCTAAACTAAATTCTTCCAGCACTTCTTTGGGCCGATTTAAATCGGGCTGCACTTGCTTACCCTTTGGCGTCGTCATCTTAACAGGCTCTTCCTTAACAGGAGGCTGAAAAGGACTACGCATTAACGTAGCCCCATACAAAAAGTTCTCATACGTTTTGAATTTTGGCGGTGGATCTATATGCCCACGGGGCTTTTGCTTTATCTCTAGCAAGTCCTGTCTGAGCTCAGCAAAATCATCTTGAGACCCACAACCTAATAAAAATAATGTCACAAATACTAAAAAGATTAACCCAATAGTAGAAGCGTGCTTTCCCAAATCCATCTCAAGCTTCCTCATCATTGTAACGATACGTTTTAGCGGTAATCGACATAGAGAGCATACCACCCGACACTTCCTCAGAAACAGGAGATATCGTTAAATCATGTAATGTTACGATACGTGGCAACGAAGCAACACCACTGATAAAGCCTCCCAATGAATGATAGGGGCCTTTCACTGAAATTTGAATGGGTAACTCCGCATAAAACTCTACCACTCGTTCGTTACCCAACACAATAGAATCAAACTCCAAACCACTGTCAATGCCCAGTTGAGAAATATCCTCTAACAACTCAGGCACTTCTGTATCGCTTGGCAGCTGTTTAACCAATGCTCCAAATGAGTCTTCCATTTCTCTCATTTGTTTTTTCAAAATTTCTAAATTAGCAGCTTTAAATGCTTTTTTTTCAAACTCTTGTAACAAGCCTACTTCTTCATTTTGCTTGGTCTGCAGATCTGCCAAAGAATTTTTCAGTTGCAACTGAAAAACTAAAACACCCGCAAGCAACATAGCACCAATCCAAATGACAATTTTAACAATAAATGGCCATGAACCTATGTTATCAGGATCTAGGTTATTAAGTGTATCAATAGCTTCTTGAATATTCATGCTTCCTATCCTTCTTCTTTACCATGACTTTTAGGCATTTCCTCTAAAACACCCAAAACAAAGCTACTGCTAGAAGATTCTTCATCACCTTCTTGGTTAGTTACTCTCATTAGATTCGATTCCTTAAACCAATCGGATCTATCTAAATTGAGCATTAAATTAGACACTCGGTTATTGGCATCAGCAACACCCTCTATGTGAAATTTACTACCCTTTTTTTCCAATCTCGTAAAATAAACACCTTCTGGAATAGATCTAACAAACTCATCAAAATGATGCACAATCACTGCACGGTTTCCCTGCAGATTTTGAATCACTTCCATTCTTTCAATTAATCTCTCACGCTGTTTTTTCAGCTCATCAATTTCAGCTATTTCCTTATCTAAGGCCTTAGTTTCTTGCTCAACATAACTGTTACGCGCAACTTGATGATCAATTTGACTTTTGACATTGATGTCTGCAACATAGACCACGCCAGCGCCAATGATTGCGGTACCAAATAAAATTGAGAAAAACTGTCTCTTTGCTTTTACCCTGCGTTCTTCTCTCCAGGGAAGAAGATTAATATTAGCCATCAGTCAAAACTCCTTAATGCTAACCCACAAGCAATCATAAAAGAAGGGGCATCTGCGCTGAGTCTTTTTGCATCCACTTTGCTAGAAATCGACATATTTACAAAAGGGTTAGCAACCACTGTGGGGGTATTGAGCTTATCCTGTATCAATTTATCCAATCCGGGAATCACGGCAGTTCCCCCCACTAATATGTTACAATCTACACCACTGTATTGACTGGAAGAGAAGAAAAATTGTAACGAGCGTGACACCTGCTGTACAACGGCTTCCTTAAAGGGCCAAAGCACTTCAGTTTCGTAATCCTCCGGCAAACCTCCCTGCTTTTTAGCCAACCCAGCTTCTTCAATCGATAAACCATAACGACGTTGAATTTCTTCTGTTAACTGGCGCCCCCCAAAAAGCTGCTCCCGTGTGTAAATAGTCTTACCATTATTGAGTACATTCAAAGAAGTCATAGTTGAACCAATATCAATAATAGCCACTGTCGACTCTTCAGAAGCTTGAAATTGATCATCTATCAAACTAAAAGCCCTTTCCATAGCATAAGCTTCAACGTCAACTACCTTAGCCGTCAGCCCCGCAAGCTCTAAAGCGTCAACTCGTAAATCAACGGTTTCAGTTCTACAAGCTGCCAATAAAACTTCAACTTTACCGGGTATATTTTCAGACATCCCTTGCACTTCAAAATCAATGCTCACCTCATCTAACGGGTAAGGAATATATTGGTCTGCCTCAACTTTAATTTGACTTTCCATTTCTTCATCAGAAAGTGACGCATCCATCTCAATGGACTTAGTAATCACTGAAGAGCCAGAAACAGCCACCGCTGCATTTTTAGTACTCGATGAAAGTCTATCAATCGAGCGTTCAACAGCCTCAGCCACACCTTCAACATCTGCAATATTTTTTTCGATCACTGCATTGTGAGGTAAAGGTTCAACCGCATAGTTTTCGACTTTAATCTGATTACCGGACCTACTCAGCTCAAGCGCCTTAACAGATGTCGAACTGATATCAATCCCTAATTTTTGCTTTTTAGCTTGACCGGAAAAAATTGATAACACCTAATTTTGCCTCATCACCCTGTACATTATGAAAATAAACGTAAAGCCACCCAATATCTTTTAGCCACTATACAACTGTTTTAAAAGCCTCTACTTTAAAGCATATTACGGTCATCGCAGGTTAGCGACCACTTACTTCAAAAAAGTTTAGCTAAATCGCAAATATTTGTTTGAATTTCGACCCATATAATTGCGACTTAATGTCCTAGTTTCGATACAGTAGGTAAAGAAAAGTATCTGGCCAATTGCAATAGCACAAACAAAAAGATTACTACTGTATGTTTTTTGATCTTAATAAAACTATCAGCCTTTTCAAGAGCTATTATATCGATAACAGACTGACCAAAACTGTTATAGTACTGTTAATTATCGTACGTCATAAGTGTTTATTTATTGCCGAATATGCTGGAATTAACGCTATACTGGCTACAGTCAAAGATAATGACTCTAATAGATGGAAATACCACCCAACTTAACGAAAATACGGACACAAGGATCACAAAGTGGTCGTTTTATTCTCTAGTTATTGTAAAAACAAACGTTCACCCGCCTCAAATGACGAACACTAATTCGCTCATGGCTGTTTATCTATGAAACAACCATGAGCGGCGGCCCACTCACCCTGGGAGCATGAAAATCACACCAGTACTCGGTGGAGAGGTTGTTTATAGAGCTATGTATTTTCACGGTAAAGAATATGAAAAAAACTGCAGCAATTTTAATTAAAACAAGCGTCTGGAGCGGCTTACTCGCCCTTTGTATAGGAACATTGATCATCAGTTCCTGCGTACTATATCTCATGCCTAAATTGCCCAAAGCTAACGTTCTAAAAGATATCAAATTGCAAATACCTCTTAGAATTTACACCGCAGATGCCAAGCTTATTTCAGAATTTGGCGAAAAACGTAGGCAACCTATTCAATTCAAAGATATTTCTCCTTTATTCATCAAAGCAATTTTAGCTGCTGAAGACCATCGTTTCTACCAACATCACGGTGTTGATGTGACAGGCTTGGCTCGCGCTGTCATCGAGCTGATAACGACTGGTGAAAAAAAATCTGGTGGCAGCACTATCACTATGCAAGTAGCCAGGAACTTTTTTTTGACGCGCAAGCAAACGTACATACGCAAATTCAATGAAATTTTACTCGCATTACAAATTGAACAGACCCTCACGAAGGCAGAAATCCTAGAACTATACCTCAACAAAATCTACCTTGGCCATCGTGCTTACGGGATTGCCGCTGCCTCTCAGGTGTACTATGGCAAACACATCTCTGCACTCACATTAGCCGAGCTGGCGATGATAGCTGGCCTACCTAAAGCACCTTCCCGTTATAACCCCATTGCCAATCCCGAACGAGCTAAAATTCGTAGGAACTGGATTATCACCCGTATGCAACTGTTGAACTTTATCGACAAGAAAACAGCAATAAAAGCCTTAAACGCCCCGATTACAGCAAGACCTCATGGCCTAAGGCCACAAGTATCAGCGCCTTATCTAGCAGAAATGGTACGTAAAAAGATGGTTGAACGCTATGGCCAATCTGCTTACGAAGATGGATATACAATCATTACAACACTGTCTTCCAAGCTTCAAACACAAGCCCAACTAGCCGTAGAAGCCGGTTTGCAAGCCTACACTAAACGACACGGTTACCACGGTGCAGAAGGTAAAATAAGCTTTCAAGTTGAACACAGGACTCCTGAAAACACTGAACACAATGGCCGTCTGCCTTTGGATGTAGCATTAAACGCCTTAAAGCGGTACTATAGCATTGGTAGCCTCAAACCCGCTATAGTCTTAGACACACAATCAGAATATGCCTTAGCCGTACTTAAAGACAGCCAAATTGTTAAAATTCCACTCGCAGAAATGGCATGGGCAAGAAAACACATCAACCCCAATCGCTTAGGCCCTAAAATACAAACAAGCAACGATGTACTGACCATAGGAGATATGATTCGGGTCCAATTGCAGCCTATAAAACAAACTAAGGAACCCAGCAATAACCTCATCGATTGGCCGATCGCAGCCTTAGCGCAAATTTCTAAAGTCCAAGCCGCACTGGTTTCATTATCACCTACAGATGGTAGCATCAAAGCCTTGGTAGGGGGTAACGATTTCCGCCTCAGTAAGTTCAACCGTGTCATACAAGCCGGACGGCAAGCCGGTTCTGCCATCAAGCCCCTGATTTATTCAGCCGCACTGTATCATGGCTACACCGCAGCCTCTATTATCAATGATGCACCTTTAGTTTTTCAAGACAAAAGCTTAGAAAGCGTTTGGAGACCAGAAAATTCTGGAGGCCGCTTTTTGGGACCGACACGCTTAAGGCAAGCTCTGTATCAATCTCGCAACTTAGTTTCCATACGCTTACTACGTGAATTGGGCGTTAGTAAAGCTATTGACTTTATCAATCGTTTTGATCTCAAAATAGAAAAATTACCTAAAGATCTCTCCTTAGCACTCGGCAGTGCAAGCTTAACTCCCCTACAAGTTGCCAAGGCCTATGCCGCTTTCGCCAATGGTGGCTATAAAATAGAACCTTATTTTATCAAAGAAATCAGAGATACTAACCAAAACATCATCGAAGCACACCGACCTTATCGAGTCTGTCGTACATGTGAGCCTAAACAGCTCAAAACCTTTGATATCAGAGCAGCCAACCCAATCTCCGGCTGGCATACAGAAGAAACTCCAAGCACAGCAATTAACACTAACCAAGATCAAACTGACAACCCAGAGTTCTATCCAGCAGAACGCATCATTGATGCACGTGTTTGCTACATTATGCGATCCATGTTGCAAGATGTCATAAAATACGGCACAGGCCGAAAAGCCAAAGTGCTAGGCCGTCATGATATAGGTGGTAAAACAGGCACTACTAATGATCAAAAAGATGCCTGGTTTTCTGGTTTTAATGACAATCTTGTCACTACGGTATGGGTTGGTTACGATAACCCTAAAACCTTAGGCTCTAGGGAATTTGGAGGAACAGTCGCACTACCTGTTTGGGTTGAATACATGCGAGAAGCCTTACGCAATGTAGAAGAAAAACCCTTAGACCCACCCCCTGGTCTAGTAACCGTACGAATTGACCCAGATAGTGGTCAAAGGGCAAGACCCGGACAAGCCAATGCAATTTTTGAAATCTTTAGAGACGAATACCTACCCCCTTATGCTTTAGCCAACACAAACAGTCCCACCACAGGCACCGACGATACCAGTACAACTAATCTAGAAGACATTTTTTAACAGATATTAGGGCAAGTATAAACAGGAGAATTTATTTCGTGCTCGTTCCTTAACAGGCCCTAAACATCGCCTAGAGTGATGTTTATCATATTGCTCATGGCTGCTTACTTAATAAAAAGTGCTTTTTAATGCAAGCCGCTATCGCCTGTACCTCCTGCTCCATATGCACATAATGTCCTCCGATAAAAGTATCAACCGTCAAATCACATAAACAACGCATACGTAAAAATAAGCTAGGCATCCGTTGTAACAAACCCTGACTGGCTTTAATCAATAAAACAGAACATCTCACCTTACTCAACAAACTTTGTATTTGTAATTCTGTAAAACTAAACATCGAAGGAGTACGTAAACGCAAATCAGTAAGCCAAGTCCATCCGTTTTCCACTGCATGCAAACCACGTCCACAAATTAATTGCAAAGCCTGTTCAGGCATAGAAAAACCACCCCCCTGCCTGGCCATCACCGCCTCCTCAAAACTGGCATAAACAGGCTTTTGTTTATAAGCCCATTGAGCACGGTACTGCAGAGCAGAAAACATCTTATCCGCTAATTTCTCTGGTTCTGTCACCAATGGGCCCAAAGCATCTATTGTTACACACGCTTTCACTCGTTGAGATATCACAGCTGATAAGATCGTGACCAATGCCCCTCCCAAAGAGTGCCCAATTAAAAATACGGTTTCCATTGATAATGCATCAAGCACAGCCACTAAATCAGCGAGCATATCCACGTAGTGATAAAATCGACCCTCACCTAAAGTATCGCTGTAACCATGCCCCATCATATCAATCGCTATGAGATAATAATCATCTGATAAATAAGGTGCTAAAATATCAAAGCTGGCTGCATTATCTAACCAACCATGACACGCCAAAATGGCAGGATTGCTTGATTCACCCCAAGCTTTATAAGCATAACGCAAACCATGAACGGTTACACTGCATTCCCGAGCGCTGACTTTTTCTAGCATACTCTCCCTCTTCGCCCATCATGATTTTCAATTTTTATTTAGAAAAACGTTCTGCAGTTACTGTATAACCTTTTTCACGCAACAAGCATATTAAACCATCAGGCCCAGTCAAATGCAATGCTCCTACTGCCACAAAGTATCCACCTTCTAATAAATATTCATCTAAACGCTCAGACATTCTTACATTACGCTCTACTATCAATCCATGCTCAATAGCAACAAAATCGTCTCCCATAGATGCAGAAAACTGCTCCTGCAGGGCCCACAACTCCCACAAACGTTCTGACCTATAAGCTGAAAACATTCTCTCTCGAAAATCTTTTTGTTTATGCTCAAACTTTAAAACTGTACGAACCAGTTTTGCTTGATCTTGATACGACAACTGATTAAATACACCAACTTGCTCTTTTGGGCTTTCTAAACCATAGACAAATTTTCCAGCTGCAGAAAAATAACGCTGAATGGAAAAGTCCATGGATCTATCATTCGTTGTTTTAGGCAAATTAATATGAACAAACACCACCCAAGGTTTATAAGCTTCTATAGAATAATCTGAAACACGCCCTTTTAAAATACTTTTAACTCTCTTCATTTCATTAGAATATAAAAAATCTGACAATTTCAAACCATCTTCCAACAACATCAAACGTAACATCTTTAAACGAACCAAATCATTCCACTCAAGTTCTAATATCACTCCTTTTGACGCTTCAAAATAAGACTGTAAATCTGATAACATCAACTCTACCCAGGTACCGGAAACATGGATTGTGCCAAAAAGATAATTAGGGACTTCCCCTTCCCTTTCAACCTTCCATAACAATGAGTCTTGTCGATTATTTAAGTTTTTTACATCAAAGCAAGTATTAGACCAACTAAAACCTGTTAAAAATGACAAAAAGAAAAAAATGAATGTATGCATACTCATACTGAATTAGTACTACCTTAAGGAGATATACCCAGATAGTAACATTAACAACTATATCCAAGCCTTATCAGAGCGTTGCAAAATACACAAAAAGTTTTTAAATTTAAGAGACTTCAGTCAAAACTATTCAGCAGTCAGCTTAAGCGCTTACTATCAAACAACTTTGTTTAACAACACGACACCCGAAGTAAAAACATTTATACCCACCGCAGCTGAGCACAACCCACTTCAATCATGCCTGATAACTCAGCCAGACCAGCTGTCGGCACATTAAAAACAGAATCCCCACTTAACAAACTAATCAACTCTCCAGCCAAAGGTTGATGAGTTGCCAGCAATGCTGACGACCAATCCAAGCTCAGCACCCATTCCAGTGTTTTATCAACAGGCTGATCTGGTGTCAAAAGTTCCGAGAATACAATATCTTTTTTATAATTAATAGCCTGTTCAACTATCTGTGCTGTTTGACGCGCTCTCACATAAGGACTAGAAAGCAGAGTATCTATTTCATCAGATAACTGCTGTGCTACTAGCAATACTTGTTCACGTCCATATTGAGTTAAACACCGCTCAGCATCATAAGTGTGGGTCGTATAAGCTTCCGCCTCACCATGACGCATAATGTATAATACTCGTTGTTTCAAAAAAACTCCTTTTATCACCTTGAGCTTTCTACAGCATTTACAACATTATATGACACTTAAATTAACCTACAATTACAACTAACAAAAGATCAAATATTATTTTTTAAAAAAAACGACAGCAGTAATGCCTATAGCAACCGTTATTATAGGTAAAGGCTTCTTCACCACACCTAAAACTGTCCTAAAGCAATTTGCTACAATGTTAGGTTTTTTATCATATTTCAGGCCACACCCTTCCTGATCAGCCAAACTAATACCAATGTCACACCCATTCTTACCAATAAGGTAATCATTATCAGAATGATTACCACTATTACTATCACTCTCAGCACCATCCCATAATCGCCAACTACTACTTGCATCTGTCAAAGGTGATACCGACCCAGAAATTTTGGAGTTACTTTCTCGAGATAATTGACTGGCATTCCCACTAGAGTTAAATTCTGCGGTTTCGCTTGAATTATTCACAAGCTTTAAATTCAAAGGAGGAATCTTCAATCCGACCATAAAACACCAACCACCTAAAAAATTATTTTTGTTATTTCACAATAATCTTACTCTATGTTCTACGCTATCTTATCATTAAATTCACAACCACCGCCCCAACACTAACTCCTTCTTTAAAAAATCTTGAGTACCTGATGGTCCCATCAAATCAAGCCAAACTGGACCTTCATGCGACTCTATCGATAACCTAAACTTTAAAAAAGGACTACACAAACGTTCTACTTGCACCCAATCTGCAAGCACAATAAGATCGCTAATACCCGAATCAAACTTTAATGTGTAACCAGCTTCTATCTCTCGCACCTGCTTAATACTGTCCAACACTTCAGATAGTAGCTCATTTCTAAGCGCTTGGGCTTCTTCAAGATTCAACAAACAATTTGGATCAATTCTACTTATTACCATGAGCTCTCCAAAGCACAATCTCGTTATTCCATCACCCGGTAAATAAACACTCTAACCATCAAAAGGGTATGAGCGAACAAATTTTCATGGTAAATAACAGTATTGCTGAACACCCAGAACTGAGCAACAACTTTTGTAAATTTTGTTTAAACGTAACTGCTCGCCCCTCTTAGAAAATGGCCCTCTGTGGTGCGTGAAACATAGTTTTCCAGTTAAAATTTAGCTTTCAAATCAATTTTTGACTGAAAAATGGGGTAAAAACAAACAAAAGCCTCAAATTTCACGTAGGGTGTGAAGGGTGTGAGCAGTTACGTTTAAACAAAAAAACCAGCTCTTGATGAGCTGGTTTCTATAAATACTCAGATTGAATTATCTACTAGACAATGCAGGGCGAAACACAATCAATTAACCGATAGCTCCAGCAATAACTTATGTATACGGTTTACATAAGCAGAAGGGTTGTCCAATTGGCCGCCTTCTGCAAGCGCAGCTTGATCAAACAAAATAAAAGCCAAGTCAGCAAAACGGTCTTCTTGAATTTCTTCTTTCAACTTTTCCACCAAAGGGTGCGTGATATTAACCTCCATAATAGGCTTACTTTCTGGTGCTTTTTGGCCAGCAGCCTGCATAATTTGACGCATTTGCACACCCATATCATATGCACCCAAAACCAAACAACAAGGAGAATCGGTCAAACGATGAGTTATCTTAACATCAGAAACTTTATCATTCAGCGTTTCTTTTAAGCGCTCAATAAAATCCTTCGAAGCAGATTCTAAGTCTTCTTGCTCTTTCTTTTCTTCTTGATCTTGCAATTCTCCTAAGTCCAAATCCCCTTTAGCCACATGCTGGAAATTCTTACCTTTGTATTCAGTTAAATATCCCGTCATCCATTCATCAATACGGTCACTCAACAGCAACACTTCAATATCTTTTTTCTTAAAAATCTCTAAATGCGGACTATTAGCTGCACTGGCATAATTTTCTGCAGTTATATAGTAAATTTTCTTCTGTTCATCACTCATCTTATCAATATAGTCATCCAAAGAAACTGTTTGCTCTGATGAAGCTTGCTTTGAGCTTGAAAAGCGCAACAAACCGGCAATTTTTTCACGATTACCAAAGTCTTCAGCAGGACCTTCTTTAATGACTTGCCCAAACTCCGACCAAAACTTGTTATAAGCGTCAGCATCTTTCTTAGACAACTTAGTCAACATATCCAGCACACGTTTTACCAATGCACTCTTAATGGTTTCAACGGATTTATCATTTTGCAAAATCTCGCGAGAAACGTTCAAGGGCAAATCATTTGAGTCAACAATCCCCTTAATAAAACGCAAATATAATGGCAAAAATTGCTCAGCATCGTCCATAATAAACACTCGCTGAACATATAGCTTCAAACCTCTGGGGGTATCACGATTATAAAGATCAAACGGGCTGCGCTTTGGAATGTATAACAAAGAGGTATATTCTAGATTGCCTTCCACTTTATTATGACCCCAAATTAAAGGCTCTTCAAAATCATGGCTAATGTGCTTATAAAACTCTTTATACTCCTCATCACTAATATCAGTCTTACCACGAACCCACAATGCGGTTGCCTTATTGACTGTTTCCCACTCAGGCACTTGCTCTTCAGTCGCCACCGCCTCTTTCTTTTCACTTGACGACTCTTCACTGCCTTGGTCAACGACAGTAGCAGCATCTTTCTCCTCAGCATCTTCATCTGTTTCTGCTGAAAAATCTTCTTGTTTTTCTTTCTCCATCAATACAGGAAATGCAATATGATCAGAATATTTACGAATAATAGTACGCAATTGCCAACCATCAGCAAAGGATACCTCATCTGCCTTTAGGTGCAACAACACTCGCGTACCGCGCTCCGACTTACTGATGGTTTGTACTGTAAATTCTCCCTCACCAGTGGATTCCCAGTGCACCCCTTCGCCCGCCGATAAACCTGCTTTGCGACTAAATACTTCCACCCGATCTGCAACCACAAAAGCTGAATAAAATCCAACCCCAAATTGACCTATCAACTGAGCATCTTGCTTTTGATCACCTGTCAAATTTGTTAAAAATTGTGCGGTCCCAGACTTAGCAATGGTTCCTAGATGTTCAATAACATCCTCTTTAGACATGCCAATACCATTATCTATAATAGCAACTGTACCGCGCTCTTTATCAAACTCTATTCTAATATCAAGCTCAGGCTGATTCTCTAGTAACTCTTTGTTATGCAAAGCTTCAAACCGCAGTTTATCATTCGCATCAGAGGCATTAGAAATCAGCTCTCGCAGAAATATCTCCTTGTTACTGTACAAAGAATGGACCATCAAGTTCAGCAACTGCTTTACTTCAGTCTGAAAACCAAGCGTTTCCTTCACTGCTTCATTCATAAACAAACACACCTCTAAATAGCCTAAAATACAAAAAGTGCCTAAAACCCTAATGAATCCAGTAATGGGGATACTCAAAAGAGTTTTCAAGTGTGCGCTTGCTCCGATTGGCCAAACAAAAAGTATCCATGTCTATTATGTGACTTACAACTGTATTACGGTCACACTAAACATGTCGAAACTTTTTACTTAAGACCACTCTCTTATAACAAAAAATATCAAAACAACCGCTTTATTATAAAGATTCACTGTCTTTTTAGGCGGGTATTTACAACGATTTTCTAAGATAATAAAACAATAAGCGAAATGGAACACCCGCAACGATTGGGTTTTCGGAACCACACAATGCAAACGCGAGCTCGTGAACGTATAAATAAATACATGATCGACCGGGCGGGCGCGTGAGTCTGCAACAAACCCGAAAATTCAATCATGAAGGGTAAAGTTAAGAGTATCGGTTATTTTTAGAATTTTACGACCTGCTTTGACCTTGAGCCTTTAAATCTTTAAGCTATTTTTTTTAGTGATTATGCAAAATCTATATCATACCAAACATACAGTCATCATAAGCTCTATAGTAATTATAGCCCTTGGATTTTACTCAAAAACAGCGCAAGCACAACAAGACAGAATGAGAACAAAAACAGCCAAGCAACATAACACCTTAATAATTAAATCACACCATAACACTGCAAGCAACACAACACACACTCTGTCCCAAAACCATAACCAACTCCCAATCAAACAAGACCTAGCTAACTTGGCGCAAATTTTAGGGGATGGTGTTGAAATCCCTCCTGCACCTACTCACATCACCAAGCCTTGTGAAGATCAACATCATGAGCACTTACCATGGCTAGACCGCACCTATTTAAAGCTATCACAAACTTTATGCGACCAAATTATGCGTTTTGACCAATTTTTTGGAGACGCGAACTATGAAGATGACTACCCAACTTCTTTTTTCCGAGTCAGAAATTCTGTCATCTGGGAAAATGAAGAAGAAACAGCATTACGCTTCAGGCCCAGAGTACGTGCCAAAATTCGTTTGCCCAATATGGAAGACCGATTAAACCTTATCATTTCTGACGACAGTGAAGATGAAAACACACTCTCGACAGCTAATGAAATAGTACCTGAAGATAGCGACAGTGAAAACAAAGTTTCAACAGCCCTGCGTTGGGTCGCCAAAAAGTCTCAAGATTTTGAAATCAACTTTGACATAGGCGCACGTATAGATCAAGGTTTAAATTTTTTTATTCGATCCAGATATAGAAAAACTGTTCCGCTTGATCACAACGATCTTTTTCGTTTTAAGCAAGAATTTTTTTGGCGAGATCAAGAAGGCTTCGGTGAAAGAACACAAGTCGATTATGAGAAGTCTTTAAATCAAAGTTTTTTAGCCCGATGGACCTTAGCAGGCACATTTTCAGAAGAATCTAATGGTATAGATTGGACTCAGCGCTTCACTCTTTTCCATCAAATTAATCCTATAAAAGCTATTTCTTACAATTTTGGAGCAAATGGTGAAACACGCCCCTACAATATCTTAAGCAACTATGGAATCAGTATCCGTTATCGAAAAAACATTTACAGTCATTGGCTTTATGCTGAACTTGAGCCTGAAATCAACTGGCCACGAGCTCAAAACAGAGAGCCCACACCTCAATTGACATTTAGAATTGAAATACAACTAGGCCGGTAAACACACAAAGCAAACATGCTTTACAAATTTACTAATGACTCAATCAAAATATCCAAGCATAATGAACTCCATGAGCTGGGAAGCTGTTTTATACAGAACAAAGCGTCATACTTTGCCAAAACCATGCTAGTTATTTTGCGCAGAGATTTCTTAAGTTCTAAAATATAGCAGCTATTTTCCTCCAATCTTTGTCGCCCACCCAGCTCATCCTTATATCATAAATAAATTAATTCAGCTGTTTAAAATCAAATTCATTAAACCACAACACTGTAACAAACCCAAAAATGCAATTTCGAAGAGAACAAATTAAAGACATGATAAAAACACAGAAGGGTCATAACCTGGTGTCAATTCGCCCGACAATACTGCCTCTGGCAAATCAATACCAACTTTTCTCATATTCTCTAGAGTAAGCTCATCAAAATAATAAGGGTTAGCATCAACTTCTTGATCAAAATAACATATAGAATTCATACCTTTAAGTTCTTGGTGTTGTTCCCTTAAAGTCAAATTATCAGCAATCCAAGCGCTTTCAAACAAGTTAACATCATTGACAAACTCAAATAATGCCTGACCTTTTCCTTTGTCAGGATTTTCATTGAATAATTGCTCAAGCGTTTCTGCCTGAGACTTAAATCGAAACAATATTTCTTCTTTTTTTTGTTTAGCTTTATCGTGCTCTGACAAAGTATTCATAAAAATTAAACTTTACTCATTCGATGCAATTAAACGATGAAAACTTAATATTACAAAACATTATTTTTTGCAACACACCGACTCAGCACAGAGAATATTTCGACACAAAAATATTTGTATACCAACTGGTTGCTGGATAAGATTCAAAATTAAAACCCAATGATAATGGCCTCTGTTCCGTTAAATGATGAGCATGTCTACTGCCATCAAAATTAAAGTTCAATGGTAGTGGCCTCTGTTCCACTAAATAATGGGAATATTTACTGCTATCAAAATCAAAAAGAAGCGGCAATGTCACTTTCTTCCCCCCCATAGGAACCAAAAAATATTCACGCAAAGTATAGCAGGTCCAAATCAACGTACTAAAGACAGAAATCGTTACACTTTGACACTGCCTTGCAACACAACCAAAATTTAAATTTTTTCGAACAATTGTACTATTTTATGATGTTCTCCTTTAATCACCCGCATATCAAAAAAATCACTAGTGGGTAATATATGCTGATCATTATTAATCTTATTCGTTGCAAACCATATTGTACGCGCTTTTTCCAGGACTAAAGCATTCACTGAGCTCTTAATTGTATGCTTATTTATACAAGGTTCGAGCATTTGGTAAAAGTAACCTGTTTTTACTTTTAGCGCAGCCTCAGCCAATCTCAAAAAACGCTGACAATACCACTCCAGCAACAAAGACTCTGTCTGAGATTCAATAAAAATACTAAAGTCTAAAAAATCTCTGATAGACTGGCTCTTTTTAAGTATTGGCGCATCTTGCCCAACAATCACTCCCTCAATCAAAATAATAGATTGATCAGCAAGTATTTTACTGTACTGCCCTTCAACAATATCATAGCACTGCTGATCATATACAGGTATCTGTTGTGATTTACCTTGGATGATCCCAGATAAACAACTGAGCACGCGAGAAAAATCATAAGTTTCAGGAAACCCTTTACGATCCATACTACTACGCTCAGCGATTACTTTATTCGGATAAATAAAATTATCCAACCCCAGCAAAGCCACACTATTTGGCGCATAATACCGCTTAAAAACTTCTAACAACTGCTTAGCAAAAGTTGTTTTACCCACAGCAACAGGGCCTGACACACCAAACATAAAAGGTCTTGAAAAGGACTGTTTTAAAAAAGGATCAATAAAATTTTCAACAAGGTAATCAGCCAAGCTGTAGCTAGTCCATTGATGGCTGGAGGCTGAACCGAGCGCTAGTGATTGCCACATTAATAATTACAAAAAGCAGCCTGAAGTAAAACTTTCAGCAGAAAACTGCACCACTAACTCCCCTCGTTCTCCTTCTCTATTAGCAACAATAATCAACTCATGTGATTGACCAGAACGCTTTGGCGAGCAATATTCTAACTTGTAAAAACTATTGGTTTCATCAACCACTAGCTGAGCTGTTTGTGCAAACGTGTTGACTAACTCCCCTAGATCCCCTGCTTGCTGAAATCCATCACGACCAATAGTACGCAACAAATCTGGATTAATTTCCCCTCCAAGCCCAATGGTAAATACAGTCAAGTTATCCTTACTCTCTTGAACCGCTCGTACAGCCGTTGCTTCGGTAACGCGAGCGGCTTGATCAGTTCCATCTGTAAAAATTACTAAAGAACCTGCCACTAACTTAGTTGGATCCAATTTCTGATTGGCCTCCAATCTGGCACCCAACATCGCAATGCCCTTTTGCACAGCTCCATAAAAGTTAGTGGAGCCATCTCGCTCAAGGTCATTCTCTATACTCAAACCTAAGACAACTTGCATGAGCAATTCTCGATTTCTCATAAATTCACTGTCTAGGCCTTGGGTGACCACCAGAATATCTTCTCTTCCATCAAACGTCGCCACAGCCAATTCTTTAGAAAGAGTTTGTTCGGTTCCCGGCGGTAACACCTGCTCAATGAAACTGGCCGCACCTTGCTTTAAATCTTCTAAAAAGTTAAGTGCAACACTGTCACTAAAATCCAATAACAGCAAGGTACTATAAACAAACTCACTTTCCTCAGGAATGATTCTACTTTGAGACTCTGTCACAGAAATACGAGAACCATCTTCAAAAAACTCAAATTCATCTAACGTCAAATTAGGCACAGGCTTACCTTCAATGGTTTCAGTCTTAAAAGAGACAGAAACTTTGGCAGGCAACTCTGTTAACTCAGTACCTGGATTTTGCTGAATAACCCGGATTCTGTCCTGCGGACCATCATCACCACCGCCACCACAAGCCACCAAGCCCATCAGAAATAAGAGCACAAAAAATACTCTAACACTAACGTTAATCACCCTACACATAAGCAATACCATCTCCCCATTCACAGCTTCTCAACTAATAGAACTACCTATAATTTAATATTTGTTTTGTGCCGATTTAGCACTATAGATCAAGTTTTAACAAAATAGAATGAAATGTCACAAACTACAATAACTTCACAGAAAAAGTATACAATTGTCTTATCAAAGACTGTTAGACTTAAAATCAGACTTAAATTCATAGACAAAATTAACAGATCTTTAAACCCAATAAATAGAAAAAAAGGAAAACGACATGACATCGTCTATACAAGGGCCTAATCAAGGCATACAGTCTACAAAGCAACCTAGCGGCAATACCAGTACTAGCGGTAATAGTAAACAAATAAAGCCAGCCACAGGAAAAACAACAACCAGAGTAGACAACCCAACTCATTTACTTAGCGCAGTAAATGGCAGTGGCCTCTTGAAAAATATCAAAGCAATCGCCCCGCCAGCACCCAGACAGACCTAAATATAAACAGTTAAGTGGATCCAACCAGCAAGTGTCTTTGTTTTAAACAACATGAAATAAGTGAAGACCTACAACCCTTACAGAGGTTTGTCAGCATAGTATTCACAAACATATCCACATTTCCTGGGGATATGTTTGTAACTTTTTCTGACTATTCTCAATTCCTCCCAATTCTTGTTATACTGCCTAGGGCACTTGATGACCTACCAATCGGAGAACCATACTCATTATGGAACTGAGTGAACAAGACGTATTGAGCATTGCACATTTAGCAAGACTGGAGCTATCTGAGGCTGAAACACACCTTTACCAACAGCAATTGAACCAAATATTCAACTGGATTAACCAGCTCAAACCTGTGGACACACAATCTATAGAACCCCTAGCACACCCTTTAGAGTTGACTCAACCCCTAAGGCCAGACACCATCACTGAAAGCATTAATCGAGAGCATAACCAATCCACCGCTCCAGCGACCGAAGGAGGACTGTATCTAGTCCCTCAAGTTATTGAATAGTATAAGGCTTTTTACCTCATGGATCACCTACATCAAGCTGACTTATCTACTTTATCTAAGCAGCTCTCAAACAAAGAATTTTCCAGTGTTGAGTTGACACAACATTTTTTAAATCGTATCGAACAACTAGACTCCACACTCAATGCATTCATCACCCCTACTCCTGAACAAGCTTTGGCACAAGCCTGTCAAGCGGACAAGCTTATTCAAAAAGGTGATACTCAAACCTTAACCGGTATCCCTCTCGCTCATAAAGATATCTTTTGCACACAGGGCATTAAAACCAGTTGCGGCTCTCGAATGCTTGATACGTTTATCCCTCCTTATGAATCAACCGTAACTCAATTGTGCCAACAAGCAGGGCTAGTCACGCTAGGCAAAACCAACATGGATGAATTTGCCATGGGTTCTTCGACTGAAACCAGTTTTTACGGGCCAACAGCTAACCCCTGGGATCACACACATGTACCTGGAGGCTCTTCTGGTGGTTCAGCCGCCGCCGTAGCGGCTAGACTGTGCCCAATCGCAACAGGTACTGACACCGGTGGTTCCGTACGACAACCGGCCTCTTTTTGTGGCATCACGGGTTTAAAACCCACTTACGGACGCGTTTCACGCTGGGGAATGATTGCTTTTGCTTCTAGCCTAGATCAAGCAGGTATTTTAGCTCAAAACGCCAAAGATGCTGCGTTATTGCTCGAAGTCATCGCCGGTCACGACCCAAAGGACTCTACCTGCGCTAACACTCCGACTCTACACTACGCAGATAGTATAGACAATATTACAAGTCGGTATACTGTTGGAATACCTACTGCCTTTTTTGACAACCAAGATCCTACATTATCGACCCATATCCAAGCGGCCATTAAAGTACTGGAAAACACGGGGATAAAATTCATAGAAGTAGACATACCACACCTACCTCTATCCGTACCTGCCTATTATGTCATTGCTCCAGCTGAGTGTAGCTCTAATCTATCGCGCTATGATGGTGTGCGCTTTGGCCATCGATGCCAACAACCCAGTTCACTTTCAGATCTGTACAAACGCACCCGCCAGGAAGGTTTTGGGACGGAAGTTAAACGCCGCATTATGATCGGGACCTATGCACTGTCAGCCGGTTACTATGATGCTTATTATCTGAAAGCTCAACGTGTACGCCGTTTAATAAAACAGGACTTTGTTGCAGCTTTGGAGAAAGTTGATGCTCTACTGGGACCAAGCACCCCAACTACAGCGTTCCAACTCAAAGAAAAAAACAAAAATCCATTAGCGATGTACTCATCAGATCTATATACGATTGCCGCAAATTTGGCAGGTTTACCAGCACTGTCCATTCCCATGGGGTTTGACCAAGGACTGCCCTTAGGCCTACAACTCATTGGCAACTATTTTGAAGAAGCCAAAATTTTAAACATTGCACACCGCTACCAACAACAAACAAATTGGCACCAACAAACACCTGACATCTATTCATAAGAGAGCTTAGGTAAAGCACAGGAAATAATCTACCCATTTCGAGCAGATACATGTTTGAGCACAGCGAGTTCAGAAGCGAACAATGGGTAGATTATTTCCTGTGCCTTACCTTACAACAGGTTCACTTGATTTTTTTATTTTTATTCGATATGGATATCGATTTAGCCAAAGGTGGCCCAGGATAGGCCATTTGCGCTGATCAGTGACCGATCGGTCAAAATCATTTGAGTATTGGAAAATACTCCCCTCCAAAAACTCACAGAAACAAAGTCAATTTATCACTACTCAACCACTCCCGAACCCTCAGACTCTTTTATAGCATCAACAGACTCTTCTGACTGAACAGAATATTTATTCTCAACAGAAGAAGGAGATACAACTGGTAAATCGCGCTCTATCTCAGAAACTCCTTTAACCTGTGGTCCCAAACCCGAAGGCAAATCACTCTCTACTAAAGCCTCAACTTCAACAGCTGAACTCCCATTAGCATTATCACTCTCAGGTAAAAACGTTGAAAAGTCTAATTGACCCGTATTGGCCGCTTGCTGCTTACTAATATAAGCAAGACCAATACTGGCAGAAAAAAATACAACCGCACAAACAGCTGTGGCTCGCGTCATAAAATTGCCCGACCCAGTACTACCAAATAGTGTTTGAGAAGCCCCAGAGCCAAAAGATGCACCCATATCCGCACCCTTACCCTGCTGTAATAACACCAAACCTACAACTGCTAATGCAGATAATACTTGTAATACTGATAAAATTGTTTGTTCCATATTCAGAAATATTCCACATAACTAGCCAATTGACTTACGCCCAACCAAACCAATCTCTACAATAGCTAACAATTCGTCAACTTCTAAAGAAGCTCCACCCACCAACACACCCGCTATATCAGGTTGACTCAATAAGCTCTGGACGTTACTTGATTTTACACTACCTCCATACAAAACGGGTACTCCTTCTTGACCTAAAGAACCAAACTTTTCATGATCACTCCACCACTTGCGAATAAACTGATGAATTTCTTGAGCTTGCTCAGCACTTGCTGTCATCCCTGTACCAATAGCCCAAACGGGCTCATAAGCAATTAAAATCTGTTCCATATCATCTTCTGACAGCCGTTCCATCACAGCTTGCAACTGCCTCTCTATCACTATCAGTGTTTTGTTGAGATTCCGCTCTTCCAAAGTCTCACCCACACACAAAATTGGAATTAAGCCCGCACCTAAAGCATTTACAACTCTTTGCGCTACTTCTTCATCTGTCTCTCCAAATAGCTGACGTCTCTCAGAATGCCCAACCAAAACATATTGGCAGCCTACATCAGCTAACATCGTGGCAGATACTTCCCCAGTACATGCACCAGACCCATAACTACTGACAGATTGTGCCCCTGAGCACAATACTAAATCTGGCTCAGTACCAATAGCTACGGCAAGCCTGGCATTTATTAGAGGTAAGTAAACAAAGGAGGGACAAATCACGACTTTGACTTGCCTCCTAAATCCTAGCTCAACACCGGAACACTTATGTAATTTTAAGAGCCCAGCCTTCAATGACTCAAGAAAATGATCTGTAAAAGCTCCGTCACCATTCAGCTTCCAATTACCAATAATCCACTTAGTATCCAAAGCCTACTCTCCCACCACAGTTTTCACTGCCTCTGCAATCGTGTTAGCATACACCTGCACTTGCTCATACTCTTGACCCTCAACCATAACTCGGATCACAGGCTCAGTTCCCGACGGCCGCAACAACACACGACCCTGACTACCCAAATTATCCTCAACAGACCGAACTGCTTTAGCTACATTAGGATAAGCCTCCAAAGACATTGTTTGCTCCAACTGCTTTAATCGCACATTAACTAAACACTGAGGATACTTAGTCATGCTTCTCTTTAACTGGGACAAAGCCAAACCCGATTGAGCCATCACTTGCATCACTTGCAAGGCTGATACGATGCCATCACCAGTTGTCGTCAAATCTAAACATATGATATGCCCTGATGACTCTCCCCCTAACAACCAACCTCTATTTTGCATAGCCTCCATAACATAACGATCACCCACTTTGGTACGATCAAACAACACACCTAACTCGCGCAAACCCAACTCTAAACCAAGGTTACTCATTACAGTTCCAATAACACCTTTGCAAGGCTGTCCTGTACGCACTCGATGGCTGGCGATAACATAAAGTATCTCATCTCCATCCAACACCTGCCCTTTAGCATCAACCATAACCACTCGATCACCATCACCATCAAAGGCTATCCCAGCATCCGCTTGATGATCAATTACCGCTCGGGACAAAGCCTCTGGCTCAGTAGAACCACATTCGTGATTAATATTTAAACCATCTGGACACACACCCATCGAAATCACCTGTGCACCCAATTCCTCAAAAACACGCGGCGCTATGTGATAAGTAGCACCTTGAGCACAATCCAATACTAACTTAAACCCCTTCAAATCCACGCCTCTAGCTACTGCACTCTTACAAAATTCTATATAACGACCCGCAGCATCCTCCACACGTCGAGCTTTGCCCAGCCGTTCCGATGCCACAATTTCTAAATCATGTTCTAATGCAGTCTCAATCTGCAATTCGACCTCATCTGCTAACTTCTTCCCTGTCTTGGAAAAAAACTTCACACCATTGTCAGCATGCGGATTGTGAGAAGCGCTGATGACAATACCGGCATCTGCTCTAAAAGTTCTCGTTAAATAAGCAATAGCTGGCGTCGGCATAGGCCCCAACAACAAAACTTCTGCACCTGCAGCACTCAACCCTGCCTCTAAAGCAGATTCAAACATATAACCTGAAATACGCGTATCTTTACCTATAAGGATGCGTGAACGCTCCCCATTACTCAACACGCAGCCTGTAGCCCAACCCAACTTCAACATAAAATCAGGCGTAATCGGATATTGTCCAACCGACCCCCTAATTCCATCTGTACCAAAATATCTCTTGTTGGACATTTTACTCAAACTCCCTAACACTCTTACCGTGAAAATACCTTTTTCATCACTTAGGGTGACGAAAAAGGTATCACTCATGGCTGTTTCTCAATAAACACTCTCAACATACTCGGCACAGATTTTTTCTGGATCAGAATAGACGGCTTCACACATCTGAATCGCATCAATAGTCTGCCACACGTCATGTGTTCTAATAATACTAGCTCCCTTAAGCACAGCAATAAGCCCCAATACCACCCCCCCCACCAACCTATCTTCCACCATCCTATTTAAAATAAATCCAATCATAGACTTTCGAGAAACACCGACCATAATAGGCACATTGAAGCTCTTAAACTCCTCTAAATTACGCATTAAAGCTAAGTTATGTTCTAATGTTTTACCAAAGCCAAAGCCAGGATCTATAATACAACGTGTTCTCTCAATACCTGCTTGCTCACAATGCCACAACCTGTCCTCTAGAAACAAAGCAACCTCATCAACGACCTGTCGATAACAAGGGGATTGCTGCATGTTGCTCGGCTCACCCCGCATATGCATTAAACAGATAGGCACTTTAGCTTGGGCCACAACCTGCAAAGCCCCAGGACGCTGCAAAGCCCGTACATCATTAATCAGATGTGCGCCTGCTTTGACACTTGCTAACATAACCTCAGGTGCACTCGTGTCTACTGAAATAGCAATATTCAAGTGATGACTGATCGCTTCCACAACAGGCACAACTCTATCCAGTTCTTCTTGGATCGAAACATTTTGCGCACCAGGTCTCGTTGACTCACCACCAATATCGACAATATCTGCACCCTCTTGCACTAAAGCTTCAGCCCTTGTCAGCGCCTTATCCAGCACTTTATAGCACCCGCCATCATAAAATGAATCTGGAGTGACATTAAGTATACCCATAACTTTGGGCCTATCCAGCACAATGTCTCTACCAGGACAAGGAATTAACTTGGGACGCTCAGCATGGAAATGACCACTAAAAATTTCATCCATAGACTCAGACATACTTCCTTCACCACAAAAGTTTAAAAAGCACTATAGGAATAGAAAAATGAAGAAATAAGAATGGCCCCGTTCAAGTGCAGTTAAAAAGGGCTTAAAAAAGGGCTCAATAGTACCACACTGCTATAAAGTAAATGGTAATAATAAAAAATGTCCTTACATCTATTTGCTCGGTGAGCCCTCATTCAATGCTCACTGATTGCAGGCCCTAAAGGGTCTTGCTTACCTTTAGCGTTGGCATCACTCCCCTCTTTTACCTCTTGTTCTTTCGCCTTTTCATCTACAATTGCTGTTGTACCCCCTTCACCTGAGTCATCATCACCCCAATGCTTAGGCGGTTTAGGCTTCCTCCCTAACATAATTTCATCGATTTGGCTTGACTCCAAAGTTTCATACATCATTAAAGCATCCGCCATCATATCAAGCTTGTCACGATTCTCTTCTAATAAACGGCAAGCAATCTCATAACACCGATCAATAATCGTACGGACCTCTTCATCTATTTCTTTTGCAGTTTGGCCCGATATATTTTTCCTCTGAGTAACAGAACGCCCTAGAAACACCTCACCTTCTTCATCCTCATACATCAATGGCCCAAGTTTTTTTGATAAACCCCACTTAGTCACCATATTACGCGCCATTTCAGTAGCACGTTGGATATCATTGGAAGCACCCGTAGTTACACCATCAGGACCCAAAATCATTTCTTCAGCTATACGGCCACCAAAAAGACTACAAATCTGACTTTCTAAAGCTCTTTTACTTAAGCTATAACGATCTTCCTCTGGCAAAAATTGAGTCACACCTAGAGCACGCCCTCTTGGAATAATACTTACCTTATAAACAGGATCATGCTCCGGCACTAAACGTCCAACAATCGCATGACCTGCCTCGTGATAAGCTGTATTACGCTTTTCTTTCTCCGACATAACCATGGATTTTCGCTCGCTGCCCATTAGAATTTTGTCTTTAGCTAACTCAAATTCATACATACTCACCAAACGCTTATTCACCCTGGCCGCAAACAGTGCTGCCTCATTCACTAAATTTGCTAGGTCAGCTCCAGAAAAACCTGGCGTACCTCTCGCAATTACAGCTGGTTTGACATCATCATCCAAAGGTACTTTGCGCATATGCACTTTTAAAATTTGCTCACGCCCTCTGATATCTGGAGGTGGTACAACTATCTGCCGGTCAAATCGACCCGGCCTCAACAACGCAGAATCTAACACATCTGGACGGTTAGTGGCAGCAATCACAATAATACCATCATTGGCTTCAAAGCCATCCATCTCCACCAATAATTGATTCAGTGTTTGCTCACGCTCATCATGCCCTCCCCCCAAACCTGCTCCTCTAGACCGACCCACTGCGTCAATTTCATCTATAAAAATAATACAAGGAGCTTGTTTTTTAGCTTGATCGAACATATCTCGCACACGTGAAGCACCTACACCCACAAACATCTCAACAAAGTCTGAACCAGATATCGTAAAAAAAGGAACTTTCGCTTCCCCTGCTATAGCCTTAGCCAACAAAGTTTTACCTGTACCAGGCTGACCAACCATCAATACACCTCTCGGAATTTTGCCACCAAGTCGCTGGAACTTTGCTGGATCTTTTAGAAATTCAACAATTTCTTCTAAATCATCTTTGGCTTCTTCAACACCCGCCACATCTGAAAATGTAGTTTTAATTTGGTCCTCACCCAATAAACGCGCACGACTTTTACCGAAAGTCATAGGACCTCCACGACCTCCACCACCGCCTTGCATCTGGCGCATAAAAAACATAAAAATAGCAACTATTAATAAAATAGGGAAACAAGCGACTAACAATTGAACCCAAAGACTCTGCTTTTCTGGTTGCCGACCTTCAATAACGACATTATGGCTAAGCAACTGATCCACTAATTTTGGGTCTTGCAGGGCAGGACGGATAGTTTCAAAAGTTTCACCATTGTCACGCTCACCCAATATAACATAACCGTCTATGATGACTTTTTTTACAACACCAGTTTCAATTTCTTGAATAAATTGAGAGTAATCGAGTCTTTGAGGAAAACGCTGATCACTAAAGTTGGTGAAAACTGTCATCAGCACCACAGCAATAATCACCCACAACACCAAGTTTTTTGCCATATCGTTCAAGGGTATCCCCCCTTATTGTTTGTTAACCCCACAACCGCCATCAGCCTCATGACTACCTTTTAAATATCATTAATGAGTCCAAGCAACAATTTTTTCAATACATGATCATTTAAATGTACACTTAAAATACCTCAAATTGAATTGTTTTAACAATGACAACTCCACACAACCACTTAGAATCATATTGCTTTTAGCGTCGTAACTATTTGAATGCTCAACACCCTACCTCTGATAAAAAGTATAGCGGGCGCTCAGAAGCAAGGCCAAACAGCACAAAAAAGAAAAAAAGTTAACTCTCTTGTTACTCAAACTGTCACTCACTATCACTGAAGCAATTGTCTAGCCAGCAAATAGGTTTCGTAAGAGTTACTTTTCGAAGCCCTCGGCTTTTTGACCTTTACTGTCTTAAAAAGCACCTTAAGTCTTTGATAAAATTCATCAAACCCCTCTCCCTGGAAGACTTTTATCAAAAAAACACCACGCTGAGCCAGTACCCGCCTCGCAAAAGTCAAAGCTGTTTCACATAAGGCCATAGACCTAGCTTGATCAACCGCGCGTATTCCTGAAAGATTTGGCGCCATATCACTGATCACAGCATTAACAGCAAGGCCTCGCAAATGGTTTGTCAAACGCTCTTGCATTTTTGATGTCTTAAAATCACCCTGAAGAAATTCAACGCCGTTGATAGGGTTCATTGGCAACATATCTAAGGCCAAAACTTGGCCACTATACCTAAGACATCGCACCACTACTTGAGACCAGCCTCCCGGCGCAGCACCCAAGTCAATAACCCGATCCCCTGAACAAAATAAAGACTCCTGTCGCTGAATCTCAAGCAACTTATAAGAGGCACGGGAACGAAACCCTTCTTGCTGTGCTTTTTTTACCCAAGGGTCCTGTGTATGTTGTTGTAGCCACTGGCGGCTTTTACGTTTTTTTTTCATCAAGTTAATCTACTTACTTTGAAACTCCAGTATAATCTTGAACATGACTGATTTATACCAAAACATCGCTAATAATACGGTTGGACGTTTAGTTCTTAAAAAAGCCCATCTACCCATTCCTGCCAAGTTAACCCGGCTAAGCGAACAATTAACCCCCCCCCGTAATAACTCTACAAGCAATAGTCCTCGTACCTATCTGCCAAACTCGATCGCATTGTATAACTTCCCACATCAAGGAGACGAGTTAACCAAGAATATCTTTGAACTTATCCAAACACAATCCCCAAACACGCAGTTACTCTGGCCTTATAACACTATACCAACCGCCATCAGACAATCGCACATTTTTACAACACTCAAATTCTCAACTTTACATTCTTTTTTTCAAATAAATCAAACTATTAAAGCCATATTGGTTGACACGAGGTCTTTTAAATCATTAACAGATCTAAACAAGATGTATCTAGACTTAAATAAGTGTGTAGGTAAATTAGAAGATGAAGGGCGCATCTTATTAATTAGCAACACCTCAACCACAAAGCAGAACACGCCCATAGAAGCAGCTGTACAATCCAGCCTCATAGGTTTCATAAAAAGTTTAGGTAAAGAGCTCGGTCGAAAAGGCTCAACAGTTAATCTATTACAACTGGAAAACCAAGCACACGCCGCATCTATACAACTTTGCTTAGAGTATTTTTTATCTTCAAAAGCTTGCTATGTCAGCGGCCAAACTCTCGAAATTCATTCAGCAAAAAAATTAAACAAACCCGCCAAGATACACAAACCCTACCAGAAGCAAACAGTACTTATAACAGGTGCTTGCGGCAGCATCGGACAAAAAGTAGCCGAAACTCTTTCGCAAAGGGGTGCCACCGTCTTACTGGTCGATCTACCCAGCAACAATACACCACTAAAAAGGCTAGCACAAAAAACCAAAGGAATAGCTCTGACCGTAGATCTCACCAAACCCAATGCAACCGGGTTGATCGCAGAGACTATCCAACAAGAGCTAGGCCAGCTAAATATCTTAATACACAGTGCTGGTATTACCAAAGATCGGCTGTTTAAAAATATGCCCCCCACACAATGGACCGAAGTCATCCATGTCAACCTGACTGCTCCCATTACAATCACTGACACCTTACTCAGCAAAAATCTTATAGCAAAAAGCGGAAGAGTTATACTAATATCATCTATCGTTGGGCTCAGCGGCAATGCCGGCCAAACCCAATACAGTGCCAGTAAAGCTGGATTGATAGGTTATATGCAAGCCCTCAAAACAAGTACGCAAAAGAAGCAAATCACAATCAACACAATTGCACCAGGATTTATTACCAGCCCCATGGTTAAAAACATACCAGCAATTACTCGGGAAGCTGCAAAGAGATCTAATGCGTTCGCTCAGCCCGGCTTGCCAGAAGATGTTGCCGAAGCTGCTGCTTTATTTGCTCACCCTAACGCAAAAGGACTGAATGGTCGTGTACTACGTGTGTGTGGGCTGGCCTATATATAGTCACAACTACAAACGGAAAACTACAAACGGACAACCACCACCCATTTCGTTTACCAATATATCAAATAAGGATAGGTCGCGGCTCAGTCACGCGACCTATCCTTATTTGTTAGGTGATTTTTTGCACCATAAAATGTTGCTGCTGCTGAGGCGAAAAATGATATAACCAAGATCATACCTATGACCAAATAACTTTGCATGGTTACTGATAAAGAATGCATTACTATATCAGTAATTACGACCCCAGAAAGACCACCATATAAAGACAACAGAATGACAACATAATTTTTATATTCAGCTGTACCCGAATTAATACGCAAGAATCGATAAGCAGCCCAAACCCCAACCATAAACAAAAATGGACAAGAAAAAAGAAAAACTTTCCCCATGCTATTAATATCTGAGTCGCTTTCCATAAAAATACTGCTGACGTCCAAGAATATAAAAAGTAATCGGTAGCAGATAAAAAGTAGCGCTATCATAATCAATGTGGCGAGAATAGAAGTTTTCATCTCACAACACCTTCCAGAACCATATTTCTTTTGATTTGCTATAATCTGAGAACCTTCCCTCCCATGAAAATCCCGCCTGTATCCTTACCCAAGTAAACCAGTCGGTTAGCCGTATTCCGTTCCAAAGGTCAATATGATCGCCGCTTCTATTTCTATATGACTCGCCATTTCTGCTCCAGTAATCTTTGAAAAATATCACACCCTTATGTGCGGCCAGTTTATTTTTGAACTTGCTCGGATCTATTTTTTGAACCTTACCTAATCCGGCAATCGGGTATTTTATTAATCCATTTGCTAATTCTTCTGCTGCCAGAACATGGCCGGCAGATTTCTTGTGATACCAACAGTGACGTGCTCCAGGAATATTGGCTGTATTAAATCCACATGCTGACAATGCAACACCAACCCTTATAGCACATTGATCCGAGAAGTTTACTCTCCTATCAGTTGCACATGGATTATCCTCGCCAGTTATTGTCGGGTGGCTATCCCACAGTTTTTTAAACGTAAGCATGTTTCCTCTTTTTCACCTAACGCCTGTAACACCTGCACAAATTGTGGAGTGCATTTTTGTGTAAAATGGTCGAGTAGGCCAGAGGAACCTCCCCTCTGGCCTCCCACAGAACCGTACATGACACTCTCACGTCATACGGCTCTTCCTGTCCTAACCTTTTTTTTAC
>JANQJO010000150.1 GCA_028281605.1 Pseudomonadales bacterium | reverse complement strand
AGGTGAACGCCTGGCGGACCAGGAACGCAAGCGTCTTGGTGTCGGCGTAGCACCCATTGCCGACATGTCTGACTTGATTAACGAGCAAGGTATTTGGGCTTCTGGAGCTGACTTTCCAGATAGCATGTCTGGTCTGTTTTTGTGCCATCCCTCTATTAGGACAAGCCATATTTGTGAACGCCAGCCATGTCCGCGCGCGCAAGCGTTTTTCTTATGCCCATGAATACGCTCACGCTTTATTAGACAGACAGTTGAAAATCACTGTATCCAGGCGCAGTAATGCTTCTGAGTTAATTGAAAAAAGAGCAAATGCTTTTGCGGCGGCTTTTCTTATGCCAGATTCAGGCATCGAGGAATTACTGGATAGCTTGGATAAGGGTAAACCCAGCCGCGTAGAAAGAACCATATTTGATGTTGCCACTGATGGGCGCATAGATACCAGCAGCAGACCGGCAGCTAACTCTCAGCGGATCACTTATCAGGATGTTGCAGTCGTGGCGCATCACTTTGGTGTGAGCTATCAGGCCGCGACTTATAGGCTCAAAAGTCTTGGCCATCTATCGCAACGAGACTGTGAAGGGCTGCTTGAACAGGTGGATACCGGAAGAGAATATCTCTTGGTGCTCGATATGTTTGATGACCTCGAAGCACCGGAAGATAGGAGGTTATGGAGCCGTGAATTGCGTAATCATATCGTGCATTTGGCGATTGAGGCATACCGAAGGGAGGATATTTCTAAAGGCAAATTACTTGGCCTTAGTAAATCTTTGAAAATTCCTTCGGATAAAATGCTGAATTTGGCTGAAGCTGCATGCAATTGAGGGAGAAATGCATTGTCGGATTCTGCCTTAATCATCATAGCGGATACAAATGTTCTGATTAATTTCTTGCGCATAGACCGCTTGGACCTTATTGCGCGGCATTTTTATCAGTTTGTTATTACCGATCATGTCAGAGAAGAAATTACAGAACACCATCCTGTTCAACGTCAAATGTTGCAAAAATGGTGAGCACCACTTTGCGCTTAAAGAGTAGTTGGATTTGGTCTTCTGTAGAATGTTTATTGTTCATAAATAGACTATTATGATGAAAATTATATTTATAGTAGTTTATATATTTAAGGTTTGTTAACTGCTTATTTTACTCATCAAAAGATCAGAAAACTCATAAAATGATTAATTTATGGGTAATTTTAGTGAGCATCGGGCCAAAAAAGTAGACGGTTAGGAAGGTAGTGAATCTTGAAAATTAAAATATTTCGAGGGGCTAACTGTTATTTACGATCATAGGAAATTTACCAATGATATTTCCATTATTTTTGTCAATAATCAAGTGGGCTTGTTTGTAGCGTCCGATGTAGGGAATCAGAGCAATACGTTCTATAGACAGATTGTTTTGAGATAGCCAATTATATAGGTTTTTGTTGTTTTCTGTATTTTGCAGCCATGATGTTAAATTGATCTCTCCCCAATCGAGAGCCTTGTCAAAATGATCTAAGTAAGGTCTAAACAGAGTTGTGCGTGCATGGAGGGGCCCGTCATTTAATTGAGCCTTACGCAGTGCTTTACGTTCTTCTTTGCTTGCAGGTAAGTCAATGAAGATTTGTTTGGGGTATGTGCCAGTAAAATTTTCTAAAACTTCCAGTGGTTGCTCTGCGAAGGTGAAAGTTCCGCGAGAGACTGAGAAAAATGTATCGTCTGAGAAGACAATAGCCAGTGGTTTTTGATCATAAATGGTATAGGTTCCTAAAGTCAGACAGGTACTCTGCACTAGAGCGATAAGTGTGATGTCTTTACTCAGTCCTGGTTTGCCAGGCTTAAAAACAATGAGTGTTAAGAGTGGCCCTAAAATTAGGTCTACGCCTAAAATGAGTTGTAGCCCTTGCCAGCCTCCATCTGTATCAAATAAAAAACCAGGATACCAGGAAAAAATGATAAAACTCAAGAGAACGATAAAAATTAAAACACTAATAGCTGAGTGGGCGATAAAAGCTTGCCAACGACTGAGGTGTTTAAGCGACATTATCTGAATGACCCAAACAATTAGAGCGTGTACTACTTCAATTGAAGCTTAAGATAAGAGTTTGTTAAGAAATAAGGAATGGGGAAGAAATAACTTTAACATTTTCCGCTGCTGAACTCGCTTCGCTCAGACAAACATCCGCTCCAAATGTTAAAGTTATTTCGTGCCCATTCCTACCTAAGTTTGACACTTCAGATTGGTTCGTCAAGGTTGTTTTTTTTAATGTTGATTTTTTGTAAGAAACAGCCATGAGCGATGTAATAAGCGTCACCCCAGGTGATGAAAATTGCATTTGCACGGTAAATATCAACGATACTGCTGTAGTTTTAATTTGCCACCTCGTTGTTGAAAATCTAGATGGTTGAGAACACTCATGCCTAATAAAACTTCAGGTTCTTCCATATAGGGGTTAATAGATGCTTTAACATTGTTAAGCTCAATATTACCTAGTCTTAAGTGATCGATGGTAGTATTGTAAACCCAAATGGTGCCATTAGCAGTGCCTGTAGCTTGCTTTTCACCATATTCAAGACCGATGATTTCTGCAATGTGGCCTGGTACAGCTACTTGTGTAGAGCCTGTATCTAGCAAAAAGATCACCTCTTCTTGGTTGATCCAGCCAGAGCTTACATAGTGCCCAAAGCGATTTCGGGTCAGAGTCACTTCTTTTACGCCTGATAGATATTGGTGTGACTCAGGTTGACGGTTCGGGTTGTATTGGCTGTTTATCCATGTGTTGTAAACTAGAGTTAGCAGCATTGTTAAGCTTAGCCAGGCTAGTACCAACATTAATCGTCCAGCAAGGCTCAAGGGGTTTTTCATAATTGGTTAGTTTTATCAATTTGATTGAGTTGATCCCCTGGCTCTATGACTTTTGTTATAGCTGAGCAGTTGGGGGGCGTATTCGATTTTAATGGTCTTGCTTTTCTCTTTTTCTGTAAGTTCTTGTTGGGTAATACTATCCATTTTACAGAAATTTCTGTAAATTTGAGTGCTTTATCGGTTTTGTTCGCGTGAAGAATGGTTTGTTTTTATATCAATTAAAAAGTCGGTAAAATCAATTGAGATACAATGACTTGGTAATGTGGGAGGATTGGTGGATTCGTGCAGATAGTAAACCATTGGCTACAGCCATGTGATAAAAAATGGGTATCGACACACTATAATTTAAGGCCAGACCCTCGTGATATTTCATTGATTATTATTCATAATATTAGTTTGCCTCCTGGTGTCTTTGGTACGGGGTGCATCCAAGATTTTTTTTGTGGCAATTTGGCTTATCATTGCCATCCTTATTTTGAAACATTACGTGACATACGTATTGCTAGTCATGTTTTGATTGATCGTGCTGGTAAAATTGAACAATTTGTACCATTTGATCGAAGAGCCTGGCATGCAGGGGAGTCGATTTTTCGTGGGCGAGAAAATTGTAATGATTTTTCTATCGGGATTGAACTTGAAGGTACTGATGATCTTTCTTATGAGATTGAGCAATACGATGCTTTGATCGTGTTGATTAAAGTTTTACAGGTTGTTTATCCCAAAACGGCCCAATATCCGGTGGTAGGGCACTGTGATGTTGCACCACATAGAAAAACAGATCCTGGTGCTGCTTTTGACTGGCAAAAATTGCAACAATCTGGTATCAAGATAGAAGTCTGATATGAATAAGAAATTGATCAGGAGTTAATATGGTTTTTACATCTATCTTGCTCGGTTTGGTTTGGCAGGTGTTTTTTCATCGTTCAATTGTGTGGGATGCAAGCCAATTGTGGCGATGGTACTTACAACAATGCGAACGCCAGCATTGGGTTGTTGTGCGTGGGGCAACCCTGCAATATGGATTGATGTGCACTTTGATGTGTTTTTTTTATGCGGTGATTTGGGTTCTGCTTTCTGATTTTTTATGGGGGTTTGGAGCCTTTTTAATCTACTTGTCTTTTTTTATGTTATCTTGCACTGGTTATACTCGTATGATTGAGATGGATATACTCCGCAGTCATTTATCTTGTGGCGATGAGGTGCTGGCTAGTACTTTTATGCGAGACCATTTTTATATAGAAGATGCTCCAAATTCTGAGAGCCTGCAGGTACAAGCTATGAAGTTATTGATTGGTCCTGTATGGCGAGAATTATTTACCCCTTTGTTTTGGTTTTTTTGTTTAGGGCCGATGGGTGGTTTGGTTGCTGTGTTGACGGCTTATCTTAGTGTTAGTGGTGATGCAAGACCGAGTTTGAAGTCACAGGCGCAAGGGTTTTTATATGTTTTGGCGTGGGTTCCTGTACGCTTAATGGCACTTGTATTGTTTTTGGTAGCACGCCAAGAGCCTGTTCCTTTTGAGCAGTTTTGGAGTTATGCGAAGTTGGCTCGGGTAGAGCATGATGTTTTTTTGCAAACGATTTTGCTGTTGGCATGGGGCTTTGAGTTTGATGAGAGACTTGGTGAGAAGGCCTTTGTTGAAGTGCCTTGGCGAGTTGAATACATTAACAGGCTATACAGTGCTGTTCGCAAAACATTATTAGTGTGGTTAGGTGTGTTGGCCGTGTTAACTGTTGTGCTCTAGTATAGAGGTTTTTTTTTGCTACAAAAATATAACAAGATTTTAAGTAATTTTTCTTAGGGTGTGTTTAATGATAAGTGCATAAAGCTTAATATGATCAAGCAGACTCAATATAAATAATTTTTTGTCTGTGTTGTTGATAAGTACTGATAGGCATGAAAATGAATAGCATGGTCAGTGGTTATAAAATAATGTACACAGTCTTTCCCTTGATAATTTTGTATTTGACATTATTAGTCGGCTGTGGGGGCGATGATATTTCGCAAAAAATTGAAGGTGAGTGGAAACTGCAGTGTTTGGGGCCAACCAGCTCTGGGACTTATGTACAGGCTAAATTAATTTTGCGCACACACCCTGAGGCAATCTCTGAGTTGAGGAGTAGCTCATACAGTGATGCTGCGTGTACTCAAGATGAAATTGTACAACTTATCTATCCTGGGAAAGTGGAAGTGGGTAGAGAGCTTTTGGCGCCAACTGGTGAAACAACATATGAAATTGAAGTTAAAACAGAAGAGGTATTGGACTCTAGGCAGGCTGTTTATGGGGCGCGTAATCTGAAAGCTTTTCTGGTTGATAACAGTCAGCAGATGTTTTTGGTTGTTACTGATTCTTTGACTGAGGTGGATGGTGATTATGCAGGGGATGAGTGGATGATTAAACAGAATCAATAGTCTTTTGTTTCTATGTGGAAAGATATGTAAAATAAAGAGCTTGATTTATTTTCTATTTTAACTAACTTTGTTAAATGTTTAATAAAATAAATTTTTGGCAGTATCCTTCTTTTTGTTTGCTTTGTCTGCTGGTTCCGATTGTTTGGCTATATTATCCTGTTATTACTTTTGATTTTGTGTGGGATGATGGCATCTTGTTCGATGTATCGCCATTATTCTATTCTAAGCAGTCTTCTATTTTAAGTGATCCAGCCTTTTTAAAAGCACTGCTTAGTGAAAAATTTCTTGATGTTTATTATCGACCTTTTCCCCTTTTTTTTTATCTGTTTTGGTTGGAGTTAAGTGATCAGCAAGCTTGGTTACCTCATTTGGCCAATTTGATATTGTATCTGCTGACGATTGTGTTGGTGTTTAAAATACTCATTAAAATGCTGTTGATTTTTTATGACACTGATGTTTCTTTGCAGAAAATGGTGCCAATAGCCAGCCTCGTAAGTGTATTGTTTGCTCTTAATCCTCAGCATGTGGAACCTGTTGCATGGATTTCTGGAACATTTGAGATGTGGTTTGTGTTTTTATTGGTTGCAATTTTGTATGTTGATCTGGTGAAAGAGAAAAATATTTATGTGGTTGTAGGTTTGTTTTTTTTGTTTTTGCTCGCGCTTTTATCTAAAGAAACGGCTGTGATTTTTCTGGCTGTGTATCCTATATGGCGTTTGTTGATAGAAAGTCGGCATAATGATTTTGCTTTTACACAGCTTTTTCAAAAGGCTAATATTGTTGTATTTTCAGGGTTCGTTTTTACTTTTTTTTTGTATTTAATTATTCGCTATACCTTTACGGGAGATTGGTTCCTCTTCTCTGGCCAGGGTCACGAGCTTAACCTTGGTAGAGAGGCATGGCTGGTGTTGTTTTTGAAGAGTTTTTTGCAGCATATAACAGGTTTGATTTTGCCTGCTTCGACAGTGGTTTTTCAGCGTACAGTAGCTGTTGATGATCTTACTTTTACGGGCAGTTTTGAATCTATACCTGCGGTGTTGTTGATTGTATTGTTACTATTGGTGTTGGTTTATCTGTTAATGAGACATAAGCGTGTGTTTCTTTTGGCTGTATTAGTTTTGGTATCATTGGTTCCAACCATTAATCTTGTACCAAACCCTTATAATCTTGGACTTTATTTTGCCAATCGATTTTTATATTTACCAACAGTTTTTTTAGCTTTGTTTGAAGCGTGGTTGTTGGTGCTGGCTAAAAAGCGTCTGTGGCTGAAGTGTCATTATTACTTCTTTTGGGCTGTATTGATAATTTTTATAATGTCTTGTGTAACCACCAATATAAAAGCTATTGGGCACTGGAAAAACGATACGACTTTATTTGAGTGGGGGGTCCAGTCGAATCCTACAGATCCTAGTTTGATTCATATATCTGTAAAGCAATGGATGGATCGTGGTAAAATGCCTCAAGCTTTGGCTTTATGTAATCGCTTTTTGCCTTTATATCCTAAAAATACTTATATTGTTTTAAGTTGCGCTGAATTGATGATGCAAATAAACCAAGCTCAACAAGCACAAATGATTATAAATCGCTCGTTGAGTTTAGTACAACCAGGTGATGTGTATACTGTAGAATTGCATAACTTTTTGGCTAAATATTATTTGAGTCAGGGAGAGGTTGAAGCAGCACTTATACAAGCTGATCAGATGTTAAAAATTTTACCTAACAGCCAAGCAGCTTATTTTCATATTGTTTTGTCATCTTTATTGAAACAAGATTGTGATCAAGCTGCTATTGGAATGATAAATTTAATTAAGCGTTATCCGGATTATGTAGGTCTTAAGAAGAAATGGTTACAGCAAGGGGGTGGTGTGCAATGGGATTTGTTCACTGAATTGTTGAACACTCAAGTTGTTTCAGATGTTCTTGCTCAAGCAGTAAAAACATGTGTGCAAGCGCATAGCCAATGATTGTAAGAGAAATCTTAGTCTATGCTTATTTGAAATAGATGGTAATGATACACTGGATGTGTTCGAGTGAGGCTAAGGAGGGTTTGATGCGCGCAGCGTTGTTGGTACATGTATATGATTGGTTTTTAAAGATACTCAAACCTTTTTGTTTATATTGGATGTTTGTTTTTTTGCAGGCTTGTGGTGGTGGCAACTCTACTTCTACTGCGACAGATACAGATAATGATACTACAGCTGGTAGCAGTGCTGATACGATTACAGTATCAGGATCTGTGTTAGCTAGCAGCAGTGATGTCATGGCTGTCGCGAGTTACTATGAGAAATTTAAACATTATTTGGCATCATTCAATCCGAGTGTTGTGGCACAAGCGGCTCAGGCAACAGGGGCAGCCAGTAATACAGCACTGAATAATGCTGCTGTGACTTTATGGAAAGTGTTTGGTGGGGACACAGCTGCTTCTCAGGTTGATATCGGTACAGTAACAACTGATACCAGCGGTGCATTTCAGATTTCTAACCTTGAAGCAGCGCCAGCGGGTTCAGGAGCTAACACAGATTTTTATTATGAAGTAAGGGTTGCCAAAGGCGAGTTGACTTTGCGATCTCCGGCGGCTCCGCGCAGTGATGGTACAGTTAATGTTTCTCCAGAGACAGATTTGGCTGCAAAAATATTGTCGGATGTTGTGGAGGTTCCGAGTGATCAATCACCTCCGATTCCTGGTTCTACTGTAATTGAGTCTGCGCGTGAGATGGTGGTGCAAGATGTGGCGGATTTGATTGATGCAGATTCTGTTACTATTCCAACGGTGGTGGGTACAGCAGGGCAAGATGAAGTGTTAGCCACAGCTAATGGGGTTGCGGCGGCTGGAGGCAATGCAGAAAAAATTTTTAAGGCAGCTGCCTTTGAGTCTGAGTATTTGTCTTTATCAGAAGAGGGTGCTAATGCGAATACGACGGATGTGTCTGGTTATCTTTCTCGCGTGGTGCGTGAAAGTTGTAATCAAAGTACTGGAGATTACTTTCCGCAACCGATTGCGGAGGCTTTGGCTAATTTTTTCGTCAGCAGCGATAATACCGTAACCATTGCAGAAATCATTTCTGCTTACAATAATCATTATGCGGGTACAGCGTTAGTTTCTGAGAATGTGCTCAGTGAGTTTACAGCCTTGTTGCAAAACGTAGAAAGTAATCAAGGTGTTGCAGCTAACAATATATCTGCTTTAACGGCCGAGGACCAGGTAGCTCTCTATATTAAGCGTTCTTTAAGTGCTAATGCTATTACCGTAAATACAGAGTTGAGTATTGATCAAGCCGCAGCTTTTGTGCAATTGATGGGTAGTGATAGCTTAGGCCCTTGTGAGCTTGATTCGCAGTTGGATCTTTATGCTTTTTGGGGTGAGTTGATTGGAGATACTGCTTTGGCAACGCCAAGGGTGGGTGGTTTTCAAATTTATCACAACAGTGGATTTGGTTGTAATGAAGGCAGCGGCGAAGGCCACTTTTACGCAGAAGTCACCGCTTATAGAGGGGCTAAAAATATTACCTCCGTGGTTATTACTTCTTCTGATAGTTCGGCATTAGGAGGAGATGGCACTGAAACACTGACTTTGGAAGGTAACCGTTACATCAGTAATACGAATGGTGTATGTGTTACTTTGGGTTCACAAGTGACATATACCATTACTATTAATTTTAATGATGGTAATACAGCCGTGCGAATGGTGCAGCGTAATCACCCTAGAATTCCTGAGGCTTCCAGCGAAGTTTTAGTATCTGGTAGTTTTGTCACTGGTTCTGGTGACAGCAGTTCACCTACAGTAGTGACGACGGCGCGTCCGCTCTATCGATGGACTTCACCCAGTGATATGTTGACATCTATCATTAACGATTCTGCTAATACTGCGGTGAGCTCTGATTTGGCTGTTAGTTCTGCAGTAGTAAAATACACGTATGAGTTTTCTCATGTTGATACAACGGCTACCAATGTTTCTCCAGCTAGTGTTTGTGGATCGGTTTCCAGTGGTAGATTATATGCGGTCAGCAGTTTTATGCCAACCATTGATTGTGATATACAATCGTGTGCCACGGCGCTGGGTATTGATGCCAGTGATGTGGCTTGCCGTATTAATATTCAAAGTTATTATGTGAATCGTTTGGACAAAATATTAGGACAAGCGGCTGGACATTTTCGTTTCTTTTGTGTAGATACGGATACTGATGGTAGTTGCGGTTAGCGCAAGTATGTTGTTAGGCATCTATACCTTTCGTTATAGGGGTATAGATACCTAAAATCCAAAGTCTAGGCCATTGTTCCACCCTTTCATTCTCCAACAGGCATTCAATAAGAGTAGGGCTGCAAATAGTGCACGGGGTGAAAGTTTTAAGTCTTTTTGAATTTCAATTTGCGTTTTTGGTTTGTCAATAAGCAGCAATAGAATTAAAGAAAGGAAGCAGTGTATGCTGAGCCATCTTCCCCAATCTGATCCCAGTATGAATAAAGGTGAGGAAAACAAAAAACAAAATAGTATTCCGATGGAAGCTGTGATTCCCGTGTTCTGTTCAATTTTTCTAAAAAGATTAAAATAAATATAAAAATAAATGATTGCTAAAAGTGCGCTAATTATATACCCTAGATAATTCCATTTCTCTGTCATGATAAAGCTTAATTCGCCTAGCAAGTGACTCTCGTCGAAAGAAAATATACCTGGAGAAGCTGTCAAGTCTAACCCTCTATTTAAGAAAATTGAAAGCGAGGTTCCTTCATTAATTTTGCTTCCGAATAGAAAAATAATAACACCTGCTGTCGCTGGAAAAATAAAGAGATATAAAAAAGTATAAGTTGAAATTTTTTGTTTTTTTATGTGTAAGAGTAAGAAAAAGTAAGGAATAAAAAATACAGTCATTTCATGTAATAAGACTGAGACCGTGAGCAATGATCCGAAAATCAGATAGGAGAAGTTGGATATTCTTTGATATCTTAACAGTTGAACCGCCAAAGATGAAAAAATTGTGTAAATGAGAATTTCTTTTCTTCCAACGACAGCTTTGTCTTTAACGTAAAGTAAAAAGAGTACGGGGGATGTTAAGAGAGAAATGATTAAAAAATGTGGTTTTGAAAATAAAAGTATTTTATAGAAACAGTAAAAAAATACTGAATAAATGGCCAAGTTTAATAGAGTTACTAAAAGTTTTAATGAGAGGTTTAGTTGGTTTTGTAGAAAAAAGATGAGGCTGCCTCCAAGGCCTCTGCGTTTAAAGCCTCCGTCCTGAAAATTAATCAACCAGTCTCCAATGACCCATTCGTTTGGTTTGTAACAATTGTAGATTAGTATTAATACTGTGATGAAATAAATAATCAGGCAAAAATTAAAAATGAATTTATCTGAAAGAATGCCTTGGCTTGATGCTTGTTGGTTTGCGTTATGGTAATGCTTTAACATAATTACTGTTGCTATACATTATAGGGAATGCTCACGAAATAACTTTAATATTTAAGCGGGTGCTTGTTCTCGCGAAGCGAGTTTAGCAGCGGAAAATGTTAAAGTTATTTCGTGACCGTTGGTTTTATTTAGGTACCGGACGAGTTCGACGGTTTTCATCAATTGCAACAAATGTGAAGATGCCTTCGGTAACTTTGGCTTGGCTCATAGATACGGCTGAGCATGCCCATACCTCTACTAAGATACGAATAGAACTGCGCCCTATTTTCATGAGTTTGGTATAACAAGAAACAGTAGAGCCAATACTAACAGGCGCTATGAAGACCATGCTGTCTATTGCGACTGTTGCTACTCGGCCACGAGCGATCTTGTGAGCCGTTACAGCACCGGCTAAGTCCATTTGTGATACCAGCCAGCCTCCAAAAATATCACCGCTGGCATTGGCGTCTTTGGGCATTGCTACGGTTTGTAAGGTCAGTTCTCCATTGGGTATGGGCTTTTTATCTTCTAAGTCTTCTTGTGTCATGAGTCTTATCCATACAGTTTTGAGGGTAACCATGTAGCTAAGCTTGGCCACCAGCAGAGTAATACCATTAGCAACAGTTGTAGCACAATAAAAGGGACGACGCCACGATAGATTGTTGTAGTTGCGATCTCATTTGGTGCAATTCCTCTGAAATAAAACAGCGCGAAGCCGAAAGGGGGGGTTAAAAAAGAGGTTTGTAAATTAACCGCAATCATTATGCCAAGCCAAACAGGGTCGATCCCCATAGCCAATAAAATGGGGCCGACAATAGGAATGACAACATAGGTGATCTCGATGAAGTCCAATACAAATCCCAGTAGAAAGATGATGAGCATGACGATCCATAATGCTGTCATGGTTCCACCGGGTAATTGGTTGAATCCGTGGGTAATGAACTCTTCCCCCCCGAGTCCACGAAATACTAAAGAAAATATAGAAGCTCCGATCAAGATCATAAATACCATGCTGGTGACTTTGGCTGTTTCTTGGCATACTTCAGACAATTGGGCTGCCGTCAGTTTCTTATTGATGAGACCTAATAATGTTGCACCGAAAGCGCCTACGCCAGCAGCTTCTGTGGGGGTGGCCAAGCCGGCTAGTATTGATCCTAGCACGACTGTAATTAACAATAATGGGGGTAGAAAGGACCCTAGTAACAGCTTTAGTCGCTGATGGCTTGTGAGGCTGTTAGTTGAAAGGGCTTGTGTATTTATGTTGGTCTCAATTGAGTTTGACTTTGAAAAAGTCGCATAGATAACGTATAACATGTATAACATGACTAAAACGAGCCCAGGGATCAAAGCTCCTACAAATAAATCTCCTACGGATAATGGTTCAGGTGCAAAGTTACCCAAAGATAATTGGGCTTGCTGGTAAGCGCTTGATAGCACGTCGCTTAACAAAACTAGAGCAATTGAAGGTGGAATAATTTGCCCCAGTGTGCCGGTTGCGCATACAATGCCGCAAGCCAGTTGCGTATCGTAACCACGTTTGATTAAGCTTGGTAGTGCTAAAAGCCCAAGTGTGACAACTGTTGCACCTACAATGCCAGTGCTTGCGGCCAGTAATAACCCGACAAAAATGACAGCTAAGCCAATGCCTGACTTTGAATGTCCTATTAAGTCTGTCATAGACTCCAGTAAGGATTGAGCTATTTTGGTCTTTTCCAGCATCACACCCATAAACACAAATAAGGGAACGGCTAATAAAGTTTGGTTGGAGATAATGCCAAAGAGTCTGCTTGGTAGGGCGTTTAGCAATGCGAGATCAAATAGGCCTATTAGGCTGCCTAAGCCTGCTATCAATAAGGCAACGCTTGATAAAGTAAATGCAACTGGATAGCCTAGTAGTAGGGCGGCACCTGTTAAAATAAATAGCAGTACAGACAAAGTGTTTTCTGTAATCATTATGATTTTTTCGAAAGTAAGTAAGATGCATTGGCAAAAATTGTATTGATGCTGTGCAGTAGCAGCGCGATAGGGAAAATAACTAATAAGCTTTTAAGACCATAAACGAAATTAATACCACCTGGTTCAGCAGAGCCTTCTTTAACAGCCCAGGCTGTGGCAACATAGGCCCAGCTGTTGTTGCAAATAAAGGCGCAAGTTGGCCACAAGAAGAGTAAAGTGCCGACTAAGTTGACCCAAGCTTGATTTTTTTTTGAGAACCGTTGATAAAAAATATCGACTCTAACGTGCGCTTCTTGCGAAAAAGCCATGGGTGCGCAGAGCAGTAAGATGAGTGCATGTGCGTATAAAACCGATTCTTGGACGGCTGTAGCGCCAATTCCAAAGCCATAGCGCAAAAATACAACTAAAACAGTTGTTAGTACCATGAATAAAGTCAGCCAGGATAAGCTTTGGCCGAGGAGATTTATAGCGTGATTTACTTTTTTTGCAAGATAAAAAAATGTGTGCTTGGTTTGCATCATGGAATAGAGTGACTCGTTACTTGTTGTAGGGCTGGTTTATAAGTGGATTAAATCTAAGTTTTCAAGAAGAAGATGTGAGCCACGTCCAAAAAGCATTCGGAGCAGGCTTTTCAAATTTTTTTTAATGTGTTGAGAATGATTGTTTGCTATTGGGTAATACAGATTTCGTGTACTTTCCAAGAGCTTGAAAATGATGCTGCAGTTTTTGAGGTTGTTGTTATGTGGCATTTGTGAGCGCTGTAATTTTGTGCTTTCTTAAGAAAGTTAACATATTCTCAGAGTCAGTGTTCATAAGTTCTATAAGAAATGATTTGCATTGATCCAACTTTTCCCTGGACTTCTCGCTTTTGCCCCCCCAGAGACAGCTATTCTCATGAAAGGGGTTTGTTTGATTCACAAGCCTATGAAATTCCCCGTAAGTTGTTATATTAAGTTTTTTGAACAGTCTGGGTTGCACTAGGCAGTAGACCTGCTTACTGGCGGTTTCTTTTATTGTGTTGAGTATACTCTCCAATTTTTCACGGAGTGTCGTTATTAGTATCGTTCTGTGTTGAGAGTTTACCATGCCTGTAGATTCTTTTTTGGATAGGTTTTGTATTATGCGATTAATAGAAAGTATTTTGCCAGCGTTAGTGCTCTGCTCAGCAGTAATGAAATTTTGTTGTATCAAAAAGCGGTTGATGGCCTCAGAAGAGGCTGGAATGCTCAGGAGTTTTATAAGAAAGACTGCGTGTTCCGGCAATTGCCCGTTCTGGGGCTCGGTGGTACCGCTTAGACTGCCTTGTCTAATAAAATAGTTGTGTTTCTGTAGTTCGCGGAGTTGAATTTGTTTAATAGATAGACCTAGTTGTTTGGCTAGTTCCTTGAATATAGGGCGTGTGTATGCGCTGGTATCAGAAATCTTCGTTACGTTATCGCGTATTATCTCCAATCTGCTGGTAAGCTTCTTGTGTAAATCTTGTCTTTGCGAGGAGTTTGGTGTGTCGGGCTTGTGGGTGTATAAGCTTTTTATTATGTTCGCTATGTCTGTATTAATGTTGTCTTCAGTGTTAGATATAGGTTTGGTAATTGGTTCAATGCTAATAGTGCTCGCGCTTTCCTCTTTTGCTTGGTTTTCCTCAGCGTCTTCATGTGTTGTTTTGTGAATTGTTTTTTGTTTATTTCCTTCAGAATTAGCGGGTTGTGCCTGATCCTCAGTATTTCCATTGAGAGCCTTTTCAGATGATGGCACTCGCATGCTCTGTTGAGGTGTAGTATTGAGTCTATTCGGATGGGTTTCTGTGTTTTGTGTCACTTCTTTTTTTGATTGTTGGGAGGCTTTCCATCTTTGCTTGGGAGGAAGGTTTGCCCCAGAAGGAGAGTAGGCTAGGCTTGAGTGAGTTGTTGTCATAAAGTGCCTTAGTTATCATCAGTGCTTGTCATATGACTGTCATATATTCAGCTTACTATAAACATTGACGTGTTATTTACTGCCATTGATAGCTGTATTCGAGTATATCATTTGTTAAAGTAAGTTCCAACTATTGAAAAACACTCTTTAAAATGGCATATATCTGTTCATCCAAAAAAAGTAAACAAGGAGAATACCGAGGTGATGCTAAAAAAACTAGTTTGTGGTTTGATCATATCTTTATTATTTTCAGCTGTAGGGCTTGCTAAAACAGAAGTTGACCCTCTTTTACCAGACTATGTGAAGTCTAGCGGTGTGTCTGGCAATCTCTCCAGTGTGGGTTCCGATACTTTGGCTAATTTGATGACTTTTTGGGCGGAGTCGTTCAAAAAACTGTACCCTAATGTCAATGTGCAAATTCAAGCAGCCGGCTCATCGACAGCGCCCCCTGCATTGACAGAAGGCACGTCGAATTTAGGTCCCATGAGTCGGAAAATGAAAGCTAAAGAAATCGAAGCTTTTGAGAGTAAGTACAATTACAAACCGACAGCTATTCCTGTTGCTATTGATGCTTTAGCTGTATTTGTGCATAAAGATAACCCTGTCAAGGGCTTAACTATTGCGCAGGTGGATGCAATTTTCTCTGTTACCCGTAAGTGTGGCGGTCAACAAAATATCGATCGTTGGGGTGACTTAGGGTTAACGGGTGCGTGGCGTGCGAGAGATATTCAACTCTTTGGTCGTAACTCGGTGTCAGGCACTTACGGTTACTTTAAGAAGAAAGCCTTGTGTAAGGGCGACTTTAAAAGTACCGTTAACGAGCAGCCTGGGTCTGCTTCTGTGGTACAATCGGTCAGTGCTTCTCTAAATGCTTTGGGATATTCTGGTATTGGTTACTCTACAGCTAGTGTTAAAGCTGTGCCTTTATCAAAGAAGTCTAGCCAAACCTTTGTTCATGCGACGCCAGAGAATGCACTGAATGGCCAATATCCTTTATCACGTGCGCTTTATGTTTATATTAATAAGACCCCAAACAGAGCGTTGCCACCTTTAGAGAGAGAGTTTGTTAAAATGGTGCTTTCAAAAGCAGGGCAAAAAATTGTCGTTAAAGATGGGTATATTCCATTACCTGCGCATATGGCACAAAAAACTTTGGCGGCTCTGGGTATCAGTAATAAGTTGGTAAAGCGGTAAAGGCTTGAATTTTCTTGAGTAATTAAAGGGTTCGGGCAGTTAATAATTAAATAACTGTAGGTAAAAAGCGGGGTTTATACCCCGCTTTTTACCTATTTGATCTCTGAATTTTTGGTTGGCAGTTGATAAATAAAACAGCTGTGAGCGATGTAACTTTCGTCAACCTGGGTGATAAAAGTTACATTTGCATGGTAAATAACAGGGTTCTTTTCCCTTATGAATCATATTAATTCTGGTCCTCTCCCTCCAAGGCATGCTATTTGTGTGCCCTCATATGTTAATACGATACGTAATTATAAAGATTATCTTGCAAAAATGCTGATTGGGTTGGGGGGGACCAGTGTAATTATTGCTGTTTGCTTAATCTTCGTGTATTTGCTTTTTGAGGTGATGCCGCTGTTTCGGTCAGCTGAGATAAATGCAGGCCCGCGTTTCCCTTTGGGTGAACAGGTACAAGAGTTAAGGCCTCGTCAAGCGTTGATAGATGAGTTGGGGGAAGTGCTGTTTGTTTTGCACGACAGTGGGTATTATTTTCAGTCTTTACAAGACGGTCGGTTGTTAGAGGAGAAACAGCTGACTTCTCGTATTTTGCACAATAATAATGTATCTCCTGAATTATTTGGGGTGCTTGATGGCACTCATCTTCGTATTAAAAAAGTAGCTTTTAATGTTATGTATGATCAAGACCTCAAACGTCAAGTGGTGCCTGTGGTTTTAGATGCGGTTGAAGAGGCGCTTATTTTGGAGTCTCAGTTATTAGAGCCGGACCGAGCTGTGTTCCATAATACAGAAGAAGCTTTTGCTTTGGTGATGTTGACGCAAAATCAGGAGGTCTTCCTAAAAGTATGGCAGAAAGAAGAAAGTCTGTTTGGCCAAACCGGCGATTTAAACCCGATGCCATTGCTGATGTTGCCAAAGCCTGCTTATGCTGTACAAAATATGATGCTCAGTCCTGATTTACGTTGGCTTTATCTTGTGCAAGCACATGGTTTGATAGAGGTTTTCGATTTGTCTCAAGCTTCGGTCCAAGAGCCTTCTCATATCATCCGGATGGAGGACGGTGTTTACATTACCCAGTCTACCTTTTTATTGGGTGGATTTTCCTTTCTAGTAGGTGATTCCAGTGGTCAAATTAATCAATGGATGCCGGTTAGAGACGAAGCGAATCAGTACCGTTTTGAACGAATTCGTACATTTCAATTATCCAATCAGCCGATTCAGACTCTTATCATTGAGCACAGGCGTAAGGGTTTTGTTGCTCTCGATGATAGCGGTGCTTTAGGTATTTATAATGCAACGGCGTACCGCAGCGTATTAAAAGAAAGCGTGCAAATGCAGCAGGTTAGTCTTGCGGCTATCAATCCTAGGGCAGATAAAATGGTTCTTTTGAATCAAGATGCCTTACAGATTTTTGATGTTCACAATGAACATCCAGAAGTATCTTGGAAAAGTTTATGGCAGAAAATATGGTATGAAGGTTACGATCAGCCTGAGTATATTTGGCAGTCTTCTGCGGCTAATAATGATTTTGAACCTAAATTTAGTTTGATGCCTCTGTCTTTTGGTACTTTAAAAGCAGCGTTTTATGCTATGTTATTGGCGATGCCTTTGGCTATTTGCGGTGCGATTTACACGGCTTATTTTATGTCGCCAGTATTGCGTAAGAAAGTCAAGCCATCGATCGAACTGATGGAAGCCTTACCGACAGTGATATTAGGTTTTTTAGCGGGGCTTTGGTTGGCTCCTTTTGTTGAACAAAAATTGCCGGGTATGATACTGTTGTTGTTGATTACACCTTGGTTATTTCTCATGTCTGCTTTTTTGTTTTCTCAGCTGCCTGCTAAATTACGATTCCTTTTTTTGCCCCAGGGTTGGGAGGCTTTGAGTTTGTTGCCAGTTTTGGGTTTGTCAATTTGGCTCAGTTTAGAATTAAGTGATCCGATACAAAGTTGGTTTTTTCAAGGGGATATTCGAGTTTGGCTCAATGAAAACGGTATTGGATTTGATCAGAGAAACGCGTTGGTGGTTGGTTTTGCGATGGGATTTGCGGTTATTCCGACTATTTTTTCTATCGCAGAAGATGCTGTGTTTGCGGTGCCAAAACATTTAACTTATGGTTCTTTGGCGTTGGGTGCAAGTCCGTGGCAAACTTTGATGCGTGTGGTGTTGCCTACGGCCAGCCCAGGTATCTTTTCTGCGGTGATGATTGGGTTTGGTCGTGCTGTTGGAGAAACGATGATCGTTTTGATGGCTACAGGCAATACTCCGATTATGGATATCAATATTTTTGAAGGCTTTAGGACTTTATCTGCGAATATAGCGGTCGAGATGCCTGAAGCAGAAGTTAATAGCACACATTTTCGTATTTTGTTTTTAGCTGCATTGGTGCTGTTCGCGTTTACGTTTGTGTTGAACACCAGTGCTGAGTTTATTCGGCAAAGGCTGCGGGAAAAATATAGTTCGTTGTAACGGTATTGATCATGAAAAAAAATATTACCTCATGGTTCCAGGCAGGGTCGGCCTGGATATGGTTGAACGCAGGTGCGGTGACGATTTCCGTTGCGATGGTGTTTGGCTTATTGGCTTTTATTGGCTTTAAGGGGGCGGTATATTTTTGGCCTTCTGATGTTGTTTCTTTGCGCTACCAATTGCCAGGTTACAATGAGCAAACTCTGATTGGAGAAATTAAGGATACTGAAACGGTTTCTGCTGTGCGTGTACGTGAATCGGGTGTAGAGTTGGCTGCGGATAAAGATTTTGTAGAGCGACATCTTCTGAAAACAGGTAATCGAGATGTTACCGGGAAGGATTTTCGTTGGATTATAGAAGATTATGTCAGTCAAATGCAAAAGCCAGAAGAGATACTGGTGCTTGAGAGAAGAGAATGGGGGCACTATTATGGTTATTTAAAAGACGTGCTGGAAAGGGGGGTGCCTGTTGCAGCAGAGCGTGATCTTTGGTCAGAAGTGCAGCGGCGCATAGCAAGAGCCAATGAGCTTCATAAGAAAATAAGCTTAATAGAAAAGAAAAAAATCGGGTCTATTAACCATGCTTTAGAGCAAGACCGTTTGCAAAGAAGGCTTTTAGAGTTAGAGCAGGTAAAAGATCCAACAAAGTGGGCTGCATTAGATAAGAAGCGAGCTGAGCTGAATCAGCAATACGATCGTTTGCAAGTTAAATTAGAGAGTCTGTATAAGCGTATTGAGCGCGACCAATTGATTATGCAAAGCATGGATGGCTCTGAACAAAGTATTCTTGTGTCTAAAATAGTAAAAGCTTATAAGCCCAATGGTATGCATGTGATGGCCAAGTTGTGGTTATATTGGGAAAACTTTGTTGATTTTATCAGTGCTGAGCCCAGAGAAGCGAATACCGAAGGTGGGATATTTCCAGCCATATTTGGAACGGTTGTGATGGTTATGATTATGTCTATTATTGTGACCCCTTTTGGTGTGGTCGCTGCTATTTATCTGCGTGAGTATGCAACACAGGGATTGGTGACAAAAACGATACGTATCGCGGTTAATAACTTAGCAGGTGTGCCATCCATTGTTTATGGTGTTTTTGGTTTGGGCTTTTTTGTTTATGTTGTTGGGGGCTCTATTGATGATCTTTTTTATCCTGAGGCTGCGCCCGCACCTGTTTTTGGGACGCCAGGCCTTTTGTGGGCTTCGGTGACATTGGCATTATTGACTGTGCCGGTGGTGATTGTCTCAACCGAAGAAGGGCTCGCTCGAATTCCAAAATCGATACGCGAAGGCAGTTTGGCTCTGGGTGCCACCAAAGCAGAGACTTTATGGCGTGTTATTCTCCCTATGTCTAGCCCCGCTATTATGACAGGGCTTATTTTAGCTGTGGCTAGGGCGGCTGGAGAGGTGGCGCCTTTAATGTTAGTGGGGGTTGTTAAATTAGCGCCGAGTTTGCCGATAGATGGTAACTTTCCTTTTGTCCATTTGGAAAGGAAATTTATGCACTTAGGCTTTCATATTTACGATGTGGGCTTTCAAAGCCCAAATGTAGAAGCCGCCCGGCCGTTAGTTTATGCGACTTCTTTTTTATTAGTGATTGTTATTGCGACATTAAATTTACTGGCGGTCATGTTACGTAACCGCTTGAGAGAGAAATATAAAACCCTAGAATCTTGATGTTTTAGGAGGTGTCCCAGAATAAAGTTTACAATGTGAGCGGATGCATGTCTGAGCGCAGCGAGTTCAGGAGCGAAGCTTGTAAACTTTATTCTGGGACAC
>JANQJO010000142.1 GCA_028281605.1 Pseudomonadales bacterium | reverse complement strand
ATGGTCACGAAATAACTTTAACATTTGGAGCGGATGCTTGTCTGAGCGTAGCGAGTTCAGCAGCGGAAAATGTTAAAGTTATTTCGTGACCATTCCTAAAGCAGATGCCACACAATGTTCATGTCATTTATGTTATGATGCGTCATAAAAACCATCGCATGTCATAACATAAACATATAAACATACATTTATCTTTACCGCATCAGTAACTTTTTCTATGTCTAAGCCAGCACAAAAACCTATACAACATCAATATTACCAACCTTTTTCATTCAAAAATGAGACACCCAAAACAGCAACAAACTCATTACAAGTACGCGGTGATTATAACACTCATTTTGATCCTAGATTACAATACAGTCAAACATCAGCACAATCCAAACCGAACCTCAACACAATAATCCCTATATCTGAAACTTCAACTTCAGCGTCACTCTATTTTCAAAAAACATTAAGAGATATCATCACCGCTGAATTCAAACAACACACTAAAGAGCAAACCGCGCAAACCGAGCAAACCGCGCAAACCGCGCAAACCGAACACCCAGCCTCTACAAAAGACTTCATTCATTCTGTACTGCAAGGAACACATAGTTCAGATCTAAACCCAAACGAACGATCTGCAATATTACAAATCCAAGCAATGCCTATCGTTTTGCCTGAAATAATAGAAGGTCAACCTCTAGTCATCACATTACAAGAATATTTAAATTGGATGAGTGCTTACAGTTATCAATATACAGGCTCACTGGTTGACAATATAACAAACCCGGAAACACTTGAGCTGCATATTGGCAAAACCTATAAAGCAGATGACAACTCAAACGTATGTATAGCACCCAGCAAAGACATTGATCTAGACATACCTTACCCTATAAACAAGCCTCACTCTTTTGAACACTTAAATCAACAGATTAAAATTGCCCAACAGTGGGTTATTGACACATTTGTCTCTTTCATTATGTTTAAAGCCGGACTCAACTGCTATTGCCTAACTCAAGATCAACATGAAAAAATTCTAGAGCTAATGTTCACACGAAAAGAAATCCCAGGAGGAGACCTAAAGTTTAGAATTAAAACTAAAAACACACAAAGCATACGAGTCGATATAAAATGGACAAACCCTTATATCGAAAAACCAATAGGTGACAGCTTAGACGCAACAGGCAAATTATTCATTCAAGGCGAGCAAATGCTGCGTATCCAAACCATTCCACCTGATCTCACGCATTTCCTGCAGCAAGAAAAATATAAAATATTCTACTTTTTTCGAGAAATAGATGACGGCCTCTTACGCATAATGAAACGAAGAGACAAACTAGGCCACCCTATAAAAATAATACAACCTGGGTTAGTAGAATGGTTTTTGGAAAAAAGCACTAACGAATTCGAACAACAAAGATTTTTCCAAAATACACAACTCGCCGAACTTTTATCACCATCAGATTTAATTTCCCTATGGCATGATCTTCTAATAAAAGAAGAAAACTTAGAGGAATATTCTAAGCATCTATTAAAGTGCTTATTAGTCCCTATCTCGGTCAACTATATCACCAAACTAGAAAACGGACCAGAAAAAAACCTACTATCCAGCATTTTGTTTTACCATCAAGACTTAAAAGATCAAGCTAAAGAATGCTTATTCAACAGCAATTGCGAACACACACAAGTGTTTTGTAAGGATCTGAAAACATTATGGTTTCCAGAACAACTGACTGACAAAAAACAAAAAGAAGAAAAAAAAGAAGAACTGAAACAAGAAGAACTGAAACAAGAAGAACCAAAAAAAATGTCAAGCGCCGAAATCTTACTAGATCAATTCAAAAACGGTCTTATAGTAGAACAAGAAGCCATCGAAAAAATAATTTCTTCTTTAGACAACAAATCTAAAAAAGAGTTTTTAAAACAACTGCTCATAACAGCCTCCACTCCGATTAACCTAGAAGCTCTCACCAACTTCAAAGGAAGTCTCAACCCAGAATGTCTGTTAAAAATTTGGCGACACATTCTAATCAACAATCAGCAACCTTCAGAAAAGACAAGCAACGAAACAGCTCAACACAAGCTGTTTCGCGAAATATTAACCCTATGCTCACAAGAATGCCTACAAAATAACAAAGCGGCTTCCTCTAAGAAAAAGGACAAACACAACACAGCAGGTCTACTAAACGCAATTCTTCAACACCAAAAAGGGAGTGTAGATCAATGCTTGAATTACTTCTCCAGCAGGCTAAAAAAACAACCAACTCTAGAAGATTATTTATTTTACTCAACCTTAAACAAAGAATTACCCATTCTGGAAAAACTAAAGCTCGCTTTAGACTGGCTTTCCTTAAAAGAAGGTCTAAAAGAGGCAAAAAAATTCTTTGAATCAATCCCCAAAGAGTTACCAGAGATAAAAGAGCATAATAAAACCTTCATAAACAACCTATATAAACAATACCAAACCCTCTACAACGAACAAACAAACCATCATTTATCTGCTTTGCATTTAGTTCAACTATATTTGTTGCTCGAAAATCCTCAGCATAACATACAAACAATCCTCAACACACTATCCGAACAAGAATTACTTTTCATAGACCAAAAACTAAAAGAGACACCCAAGTTAAGAGAACTGAAAATCAAACAGGATGTTATCATCACCATAACACTCAAACAAGGCAAAAATGATGGCGACACATTGATTAAAAACTTGTATGAATATATAAACAATATACAAAATATCAACAACTACTTCGAAAACATTGAACACTTAATCACACGCACAAAACAGCTCACACAGCTCACACAACCAACCCCCAAATCAAAAAGCAAAAAACTCTATGAGGATTTAGTCTCTACAGCTTATATGAGAATTTGCAGCTTAACCAGCAAACAAAAAAAAGTTTTCGCCCCAAAACTTGTCAAGTTTTTTCTTTTTTTCAGCATCAATGATACAAGCTACCCAGATATTTTATTTGATGAAAAAAACCAACAATATATTCAGAGTTTAAAGTGGGCTAATGATATTGACAGACTCTTAAGCCACTTAAATAAATTACCTTCAGACAAACTACCCTCTAATCTGATACTGGAAAAAATCGAGTGTCTAACATCTCTTAAAAAATGGGATTCTTTATTACACTATTTTTTGAACTTGCATACCAATAACACAAGAAACAACGAAATACAAAAAATTGTACAAACAAGCACTCAAAAAAGCTGTAGAAAAATCATGGTTGAAGCCATTACTGCCCTCATACATCACGAACCAAGCTGTTTCGATGCTAATGCAAAGTTTCCCATACTGCACATAAAAGAAACCTTTGAAGCGTTATTCGATATGGAACCGTTAAAAGCTGAAGTCACACACAAACTATCAGAGCACGCCCAAGCTATCCTAATTCACCTCAAAAAAAGCTCTAAACTCCAAATCTATGCAAAAGCAATCTGCGAGCACCCTATCCTTTTACAAACAAGCTTTCAACACGTATCAGATCAAAATTTAACAAATATATGGCCAAATCTGTATCGCCTCGTTGAACTCATTGCCCAATACCCATTTGACTCAATACAGCCTTGCCCTAAAAAGTTTAAAATACTTGAAGTTACTGGTATAAAAATTATAGAAAAATACATACAATCCTATGAAACAAATGCATCCATCGAGCCTGAAGATATAGATATATTTCTAGAAAACTACTGTAAATGTATGTCCAAATTCAGTCATGATCCTAACAACCACCCTACTGCAGAAACGCTACATCTACTACTCTATCAGCATCATCATAATCTATGGCAAAAACTACTAGAAAAAGGTTATGGTATTGTATCAAAAACCAAAATTGATCTTCATGAGATTCGAACAAACGTATCTGAAATATTAAAAGAAATGGAGTTATCTCTAAGAAGAATAGTAACTTTAATAGAAACAGGTACCAATAAAAAGATTAACAGTACTCTGTTACAGGAAGCCCTCTCAACTATTAACACACTTGACTCTATATTGAATCACGAAGAAATCACAGGCTCTGCTAATACACAAAATACTATATTAAAATTTATACTGTACGAAACCACTTTATCTATTTTCTTTAACCTCAGTCCAGACTACATTTTTCAAGGAAGCACCGAAAAAAAAATAGCCTTACTTGCACGCCTATACATACAAGATCACAAGTGTAGAAAAATTTTAAACATGAACCCTATCAGCACAAACAATATGCTCATTCAACTGTTTCAACTCTTATCTTTTTTAAGAAAGGATTCGCTAACATCAACAAAAAACTTAGCAAATAAAACAACACTAGTCATACATAAAACAAAAGAATTCTTAGCTGAAGTCACTCAAGAGCCTATGAAGGAAAGAGATATGCTAAACTTATCCATTCAAACATTAGACAACCCAAATTCGCTTGGCGTATTGGCCGCTTTTTGGGACACCCAGCAAGCAACATTAACTTCTAAACTACAACAATATTTATATAACTCAGAAGAAGAGAGACCTTATCTCACAAACTTAAAAAATACTTACTACTATTCAATTGCAATACAATCGTATTTATATTACTTCAACCCAAACAACTCTCAACAAACTTTTGGCATTTTTATCATTCAACGCTTTTTAACACATTGCATTAAACTACAAAGTAATAACTCAGAAACCTTACCCATTCTGCAAACACTACCTAAAATGAAGCTCAATGTTGAAACCATTTTAAACCTTATTAAAACATGCGAACCTAATGCAAGCTCACTGGGTGCTCTATGCGCCTGGCTAGACTTCTGTGACATAACCAAAAATAATAGATATGATGAACTATTAAACAGCCAAAAGAAAACTAGAACAGACAAACACAATAAACAATATTATCAACAGGCTTTTGAAACCTACCTCAAACAAGCACAAGCAAGAAACACAGAACAAGAAAACAGTGAAGCAGAAACCATGATTTTAGGCACTCACTTATTAAATATACATCAAGAATTTACATCTCCTTTATTTCCATAAAAAAATTTTTAAACTGCAAGGTGTATATTATGATAAAATTTATCCGCTTGTTAGTTAGTCAAGTGCGCTGTATTTTTTGCAAGAAACTCTACATTATCACAAAGGAAGAAACATTATGGCTCTAAGTACTGATGTAGCAAATGGCCTGAACCATGGCTCAAACGCATTTCCTAAGAACAGTGAGAAAAAGGAGGAAATCTTTACAACAGAAGCGCTTAAAATCCTAGGTATAGATCCGGTAAATTCAGACCATTTTGACCAAACCCAGAATGGGGGTTTTTCGAACACTATGCGTCTGGCTCGAGTAAGAACTCTAAAGTTCTTACTAAGCTTAAGGCATAATTGTTTTGGTTTAGGGCACCATGAGGGTACTTGGCGCTATATCATGCAAGCTGCTTCTACAATCCTTGCTACTGTTGCCTATGCCTTCTATAGAGGAATCAATCCCTTAGGGTTACTGGAAGCGGTCAGTTGTACAACATCTTTTGACGATAGAGATGGGATAATCCGTACAAGTTCGATTTCCCAAAATGGTCAAAACAGAACTGGAGAGTTCAAAAAACTTATTGTATACACCACATCTTTCTTCATCAGAGGCCAACGGGAACAAATAAGTGACAAACTGAACTTTTTCGGCCAGCAGTTGTTCAATATGACTAAAGTTTGTTTTGGATTCACCCCTAATATAGACGATTCTAGGGAGATGACTTCATCTTTACGTCTCATAAATGCATTGTACAAGGCAATTATAAAGAAAATAACTGAGCAAATAAAACAATCAACTCCAGTAATAGTTGAGCAAGATAGATTCTATTATGAAGGCAATATGAGTGTTATTCAAAACAGAACGGCACTTTCTCCAAATTGCAGCGGAGAAGCTTACCTTTCTACAGGTAATGGACACTATGCTACAGTACTACTGGGCTCAAAACTTGATGACGAAAAGTATCAAGCAAATGAGGGCGAAACGGCCTACGAGCTTTTAAGCGCTCTCCTTGAAGACCCAACCGTATCAGTTTCAGATAAACATTATATTTGGACAGATAACAAGCAAAAATGGTTGCAATTGATCGAGCTGATCTATATTCCAATGGCCGTGTTTGTTTTGCATTTTGCGTTGATTAAGATGATTACTTCTCTTAAGCGTAGCACAATCACTGATCGCAATACTTCAGTTTTAAAGAATCAAACACAACAGATTCGCATGCGCCTAAAGGAAGATCTTACAACAATAGTCTCAGCAGCGGTGGTTCAATGTTCCAAAATTCACAAGATGGTAGATTTTTTCAAGGGTAAAATCTTAGAAATTAAAAAAGATAAAGGGCTCAACAGAATGGAGGAAATGATTACATATCTTTGTCGTAATGGGTGTCCTAGCGGCTTTCAAGTCAATACACCTAAAGGGGCTGCTGCTGCTCTGGTGGAGAGTCTTGGCCCGAGCTTGCAAAAGAAAGCCCAAGAGGAACTGGCTGAAAACTATCAAGTCTTTGAAATCAAAATAGATATCAATGGCAGAAAGATTTTCGGATGCATCTTATTTGATTCAAACAAATGGAATGATAGCATGGGCATGGTACGGAAAGATGCCATCAAGAAATTGCTTCAGAAACAAGATAATACTATACCTGCTAGATTCGTCAAAAAACCAAATCACAATAAAGAAGAGGGTATACAGTTTCACAATACAAACAAACAGGTACGCATTGGAGTTAAAGTGTATGATACTGATGATAGGACCGATGCTGACTGGTTTTTTATCAACTCTTATCAACACAAACAAATATGTGATATGGACTGTTGGACTATCCAGCCAACAACAAACGCAACATCCAATGAGCATTACAGTGAATGGGAAACAGTGTAACCGTATACTTCAAAGCCTATTACTCTACTACATACAAACCGAATTCTAAGGAGGTGTGACAAAAACAAAATTCACCTTTTTAAAAAATTGTACTATCATTGCCATTTTAAACAACAAGGTTTATTATAATATGTTCAAAAAAAGCTTTACCCCTACCTTAGCTTTACTTTTCTGCTTCATTGCCATTAATAACAGCTTTGCTGCTAAATACATCATTGACACGGAAGGAGCCCATGCATTTATTCAGTTTCGCATCAAGCACCTGGGTTACAGCTGGCTATGGGGACGATTCGACAAGTTTACAGGCCACTTTAACTATGACGAAAAACAACCCAACCAAAGTGCAGTGTATGTAGAAATTGATGTCGCAAGCTTAAACAGTAACCATGCCGAACGAGACAAACATTTAAAAGGCAAAGACTTCTTTGATATAAAACAGTACCCTAAAGCAAGCTTTAGAAGTACCAGCATCCGCTCCGTTGACAAATCCAACGCCATCATCAAAGGCCTACTCACTTTAAAAGATGTCAGTAAAGAAATTGAAATTAAAGCAAAAGCTATTGGAGGAGGCGCCGATCCATGGGGCGGTTATCGTCAAGGCTTTGAGGGTCGCACGACCATTGCACTTAAAGATTTTAATATTCTTTATAATCTAGGCCCTGCTTCTCAAGAAGCTGAAATTATTCTATCTATAGAGGGAGTGCGCCAATAATAAAACAGCCCTGACTAACATTATTGATGTATGCGTAAAAACATTCGAAATACCACAGAATACTTTGGCTGGGTTTCCATTCTCTTACATTGGGTTATGGCTATTACCATTATAGGTCTATTTTTTTTAGGCGATTATATGGTAGAGCTCACTTACTATGATGCTTGGTATAAGCAAGCCCCGGCTCTACACAAATCCATTGGCGTGTGTATCTTTGCACTATTAATCACAAGAATCGCCTGGCACCTCTATTCAAAAACACCCAAACCCTTAGCCAAATCACAGTCGTTTACAGCCTTACTGGCTCTAGCAACACATAAAATACTGTACCTATTAATTTTATTGACAACCTTAAGCGGGTATCTTATTTCAACCGCCAAAGGCCAAGGGATTTCAGTTTTTGCCTGGTTTGAACTACCCGCCCTACCTACACAAATCAATAATCAAGAAGATATCGCTGGAGATATCCATCACCTACTCGCTCACATGTTACTTTTTCTAGCCATCGGCCATGCAGCCGTCGCCTTAAAGCATCATTTTTGGAATAAAGACAAAACACTCAAACGCATGCTGGGCCTTTAGGTAAGGCACAGGAAATAATCTACCCATTTTGAGCGGATGCATGTTTGAGCACAGCGAGTTCAGAAGCGAACAATGGGTAGATTATTTCCTGTGCC
>JANQJO010000092.1 GCA_028281605.1 Pseudomonadales bacterium | reverse complement strand
GATGCCCTGTTATTAAGGGATTAAGACAAACGGTGGAGCCACATTAAACAACTCCGTACTGCGTCTGAAAGGATGCCCTGTTATTAAGGGATTAAGACCCCTGCTGGGGGGGCAGGTAAGACGCGCTTTTTCGTCTGAAAGGATGCCCTGTTATTAAGGGATTAAGACTCTTTGGACCCGATCGAGTGTATCGAATTTCCGGTCTGAAAGGATGCCCTGTTATTAAGGGATTAAGACGTGGTCGAAAGGGTCAGGAGGATGAGAACTGTATGTCTGAAAGGATGCCCTGTTATTAAGGGATTAAGACACTGGATGGCGGCCGAAATCCTCGACACCTTTGGTCTGAAAGGATGCCCTGTTATTAAGGGATTAAGACTATTCGTCGGGACGCATGTGGATCTGTTTGAGTCTGAAAGGATGCCCTGTTATTAAGGGATTAAGACAAAAGCTCTAAGAATACTGGATAAACATCTTCAGTCTGAAAGGATGCCCTGTTATTAAGGGATTAAGACGCTGCTGTCGCAGATAGGCCGAGTGCGGTTTGAGTCTGAAAGGATGCCCTGCTATTAAAGGGATTAAGATTAAAAGATGAATTCGTATAACTCGGGATCGAGCGGTCTGAAAGAGTATTCTGTTCATTTTAATTAGACCAGAATACTCCACTTCCAAATTTCAAAAGTATGTTAGAATTTAAATCACATTAAATTCTAAACTACGATCAGAATGTATAATCATCAATTGATTAGCCTCAACAGATTCCCAGCCTTCTTCTTTACTCAAAGCTTCTGAAGCAATATAGACAGCATTTTCAGAACTATTTTCACCAGTCTGAATGACTCTGCGAGCATATAATGTATTTGGTTCCGTACAACTGTCACTAGCGTAACGAGAAACTACAGCGACTTTCCCGTCAGTGACTGCAAAATTTAATAAAGAACACTCTTCAATCCCATAATCTGTGCGCAATTGTTCAAGTGTTGTAATTGTTGCTTTAAGAGCACTGACCATAGCATTTAAATGATCACCTGCGTAATATGATATATAATGATCGATAAACAAACCAAAAGCTTGTTCCGAATCAGTTTGCCCTTTGACAGTTCTGTAAGCTTCATCACTGAAGGTGCGACGCAGAGGACGTAACATTTCATCGAATCCTCCAACTTGACCATTATGCATAAACGTAAATTGCCGCCACGAAAATGGATGACAATTTAACTGTGAAACTGGCAATCCACCTGTTGCAGCTCTGACATGAGCAAAAATACACTCACTTTCAATTATACCCGAGATACTGGTGAGATTTGGATTGCTCCAAGCTGGTGAAGCATCTTTAAAAATAGCAGGTCTTTCACTTAAATGTAGTGCATACCAAGCAATCCCAAAACCATCTCCGTTTAAGGGGTCTTCTCTTTCCTGGCTCTGATAGCTTTGCCGAATAATAGAATGTGAAGGCTCTTCAACCAGAGAACTTATCACCATTCTTGGGCCAAGATACAAAGCAAAACGACACATCCATCAACTCCCTTATTCTTTTATTCAATAAATATATATAGTATTTAGATACAAATCACTACCCTTTTTCTTTCATTGTTTCAATTTGCAACTTTTTCATAAAAAATGTAAGCTTTTTTTTGTAACTATATTTAAGGTGAAAAAAATTCTATATAGAAAAAGAACTTATAACTTTTTATAAGAATCCCTAAATAAAGCCCTTACATATGTATCAAACTTCAAAAATTTAATATTTAGCATTTTATCAAGCTCAATAACTATAGACTGTGTAATAATTATGGGCCAATGGTACTTAATTAAAGATAAAAAATATAAAAAAACAATATTCAATGAATCCTCTGCCTTTCATACTGCTGATATTGACTACTGGAATATCAGGATTGTTTGCTATTTTGGTTATCCTGAAAATGTTAAATATTGAAACTGGAGGGGTTGTACAAGCTTTCCAAACTGCTGACTCTTAGCTAGTAGTAATTGATTTAAAAGATAGTAAATGGATAGACTGTCCCTTTTGGATACTTCGGAGGCTGACTAGTGATAAGGAACGAGCACTTTCTTTGTTCTACCTTCTAAATTGGCATCTTAATAGTGATAATTACGTAAAAAGTTTATAAATTGTTTATAAACTGAGAACTTACTATCTGTTAAGCTATTCTATATCAAGTGTAAATAGGTTATATAATGTCAAAAAGTGAGCGTGTTTTAGTTATCGAAGACGATCAGGCAATTGCTGAAGTGATTGAGTTTAATCTGCGCGATCTCTTATATGATGTTACAGTCTGTCATGATGGCAGCCAAGGCTTAAGGTATTTATTAACAGAAAAATTTTCACTTTTAATATTAGATTTAATGTTGCCTAGCATGCATGGCTTGGATATTTGCAGAGAATTACGCAACCAAGAAAAATCAATCCCCATTTTAATGTTAACCTCACTCGACTCAGAAACTGATCGAGTGCTTGGTTTGGAAATTGGCGCTGATGATTATCTCACCAAACCTTTTAGTATTCGTGAACTGCAAGCTAGAGTTAAAGCTTTGTTAAGACGTACTACGCATAATACTACATTAGAGCACAATACAGCTCCAAAAACTATTGACTGTGGTCCCTTGAATATTAATATTGAACGTCGTGAAGTATTATTACACGGCTCTTTGCTGGAATTAACAGCCAAAGAGTTCGATCTTTTAAACTTTATGGCTAGCCATGCCGGAAAAGTGTTTTCCCGCTCACAGTTATTGGATGAAATTTGGGGCTATGGTCATGCTGGCTATGAGCACACCGTCAATACTCATATTAATCGTTTACGCAATAAATTAAGTGACTCACAAATGCCTTTAGAATTTATTCAAACCGTATGGGGCGTAGGTTATAAATTTGTTATACCTGAAGAAACACAATAATGTTTAAAACTTTATATACTAAACTTGCTGCTGTACTGCTGGTGATTTTCTTTTTACTGGGTGTCTTTTTAGTTGTTGTTATTAATCATTCAACACAAAACCTGCAAACAAAAACTTCACAAAAATTACATTATGATCTTGCAAAACATATTGTTTATGACATGCGTCTTTGGGAAAAAAAACAACTGAATAAAACTACTGTGGAAGAAGCTTTTCATATGATGATGGTTTTAGGACCGTCAATAGAACTGTATGTTTTAGATAATGAAGGCCGTGTTGTTCTTTATGATGCGCCAGAGAATAAAATAAAACTGACTAAAGTAAATTTAGCTCCTATACAACATTTTATTAATAGCAAGGATGACTTGCCTATTGTTGGTGATGATCCTCGTTCGCCTGATCAGAAAAAAATATTTTCTGCAGCGCCTATTGTTGATCTCAGTGCGAATTCAAAAACAAAGAGCAAACAAAACGGTTATTTATATATTATTATTGGTGGTGAGCAATATGATAGCATTGCTTCAAGTTTGCAACTGAATCATGCTTTTCGCATCAGTATTTTAGTTGTTATTATAAGTTTGCTGTTTGCTTTAGTCGCTATATTATTATTATTTTACAATATTACTAAGCCTATTCGCAGCTTATCAACTGAAATACAAAAATTTCAAGCGTCTGATTCTCGTGAATTACCGAATATTGATTTGGATTCTAAACAAAAAAACACTGATGAAATCACCATCTTGCGTAACTCGTTTTACGAATTAGCAAAAAAAATTGTTTCACAAATTAAAAACCTTGAAGCTGTAGATGAACAACGTCGAGAACTGTTTGCCCACATTTCACATGATTTACGTACACCTTTAGCAGGTTTACAGGGTTATTTAGAAACTTTACTTTTAAAGGGTGATGCAATCAGCTCTGAACAACGTGAGCATTTTATCAATACAGCTATCCGGCAAGCACATCAATTAAGTAAACTTATTGATAATTTGTTTGAATTAACACGATTGGAAGGTAAAGATATTAATCTGTATACAGAACCTTTTAAACTCTGCGAATTAACTGGTGATGTTGTCCAACAAACCCAAGTTATTGCAAAAGAAAAGAATATCCACTTAACGGTGCATTGCAAAGAGCATATACCTGAAGTACAAGCTGATATTGGAAAAGTTGAGCGTGTTATGTGTAACTTAATTGATAATGCGATTCATTATACTCCTGCAGGAGGGCAGGTTGATGTCAATATATATTACCAGCAAAATAATCATAAAGTGCGTTTTGAAGTGTGTGATACAGGACCAGGTATTGCAGAAGAAGATATGCCTTATATCTTTGATCCTTATTTTCGATCAAGTAAAACAGCGCAGCAATATCGGAAAGGAGGTGGTTTAGGTTTAGCCATTAGTCAGCGTTTGCTGGCTCTGCATAATACCTCTTTGATTATTAAAAGCCAATTACAACAAGGCACTCAAGCTTACTTTGAGTTGGATGCAGATATAAAAAATAAGAAAAAAAGTTTATAAAAAATTTATAAATTCGTGATCTTGTCTTGAATATTGCTCATTATTATTTCCCCTATACGTTTTTTAAAAATATATAGGAGATTATGATGCAAGCCAAGTCCTTAATAGGTTCCCTTGTTTTATCAGCTGGCCTGGCAATAGGTAGCACACAGGCTCAGCAATTTACGGTTGAAATTACTAATTTAACACAGGGTATTTATTTTACACCATTGTTGATTGCAGCCCACGATAATACAGCAGATATCTTTCAAACAGGCCAAGCTGCAAGTGTTGAACTGCAAGCTATGGCAGAGGGAGGTGACATCAGCGGTCTATCAAACTTATTAAATGGTATTGCCATCGTCGAAGAAAACCCAGCTGCCGGTTTACTGGCACCAGGTAGCAGCACAACAACAGCGACCATTGACACAGAAGGTACTGATTATGATCGTTTATCGATTGTGGCTATGATGTTACCCACCAATGACGGTTTTGTTGGTTTAGATGCTTGGAGCATACCTGAAACTGCAGGTACTTATGTGATTCATGTCAATGCTTATGATGCGGGCACTGAAGCCAATGATGAAATTATTGGTAGTGGTGCACCGGGTGAAGCAGGCTTTCCCGCTCCAGGTCCTGTGGCCACGGCATCAGGCACTGGTGGAACAGGAATTAATACAACTGTTGAAGGTTTTGTTCATATTCACCGTGGTGTTTTAGGTGATTTGGACAATGTAGGTGGACAGAGCGATATCGACCGAACAGTGCATCGTTGGTTGAATCCTGTTGCTCGTATCACAATTGTTGTTCAATAGTGAGGGCTTAGATGATGACAGATCAATTCATATATTTTCAACGCAGTTTCTTAATCAGTGCTGTACTCGCGTTATTTGCTTGTGGTGGTGATTCAGACGATGATGAAGCTCAAGCTGCAATTGCGGCAACACCTCAATATCAAATTACGCTTAGTAACTTGACTTTTGCTCAACCGTTATCACCTGCAGCTGTCATTATACATCAATTAGGTTTTCAAGCCTGGATTGATGGACAACAAGCTAGTGTTGCATTGGAAAATTTAGCTGAGGGTGGTGACAACAGTATGTTGCTCAGTGAAGCAGCTAATGCTAGTCAACATATTATTTCAATAAGTGGTACAGGTGTAGTTGCTGGGGGAGGTTCGGAAATGTTTGAACTGGCTGTGCAAGCGGACGATGTAAATCGTACATACTTAACAGTCGCAACCATGTTGGTTAATACCAATGATGCCTTTACTGGTGTTAATGCAATGAATATCAGTAATATGGTTGTAGGAGAAACAAGACGTTATACAGCGCCTGTTTGGGATGCTGGAACGGAAGTGAACTCCGAAACAACAGGTACAATTCCTGGTCCTGCTGATGGAGGAGAAGGCTTTAATATTGATCGTAGTGGCGACCGTGATTTTATTGTTTTTCATCCTGGTGTATTAACTCAGGATCACGGCTTGATCTCATCCGTATTGAATGAAACACACCGTTTCGACAATCCAGCTGTCTCAGTGACAGTGACTCGAATTGAGTAAACTCTGGCTCTTCCGGATTTGCCGTGGTTTTAAGTTTACTTGATTTTTCTTCATATCGAAAATTCTGTAAAACAAGGCTTTTTTTGAAAGATGCATAGGTTGAAGTTAAGCCAAGCTGAATCCGGAAGAGCCTAAACTCTTTGCAAGGACTAACCTTGGTGGACGTTGTTCACCAAAGTCATTTCAGATTAGACTATAGCAACACTCAGAGTGATTCGATTCTACAGCGGGTACTGTTCCATATTTGACAAAATCTTTTAGACGAAGTGTTGGAAACATCGAGGGGAGCTACTTTTGAGTTTTACTTCCTTAGGGCATGTCTTCAGACCTTCCAAGTTTTTTATAACAACAAAATCAAACACCTACAAAGGCAAAATGCTACGAAAATTTGGTTACAAAAGATAATATTTATCCATAACTAAAAGCTATATCAATGCAGTATATTTATAATCACATGTTGTTAAAAAACGCTCTTAATATACCCCATACTCCCTAAAAAAATGTGCTCCATTCTTTTAGGCTTTAGAGACATTGATAATCCTACCATACCTAGAATAATTCTCCACATTCAAATGTTTTGAATAATGTGTACTGAAGTTTCTTGGAATTAACTCCTTGAGCAAGTAATAGCTATTGGTAATCAGAAGCAGTCAGATTGATTTAAAACCATTCAACATCTTTCACCAATCAAAACTCTCTATCAAATTATTGGAGTTAGCTTCATACAAAAATAACTATGATTGTGCAATATTGACAACAATTATATCTTCTAAAATATTGCGTTTAATTCTTTTTTTTAATAATCTCCAATATTATATTTTAATTGCATAAAAAGGATAGCGCAGAAATGCAGTGTTATTGCTACTTGTTCGAAGCAAAGTCAATTCAAGCTTATCTTTTAGAAACCAATAGACTTAGAGAAATTGTAGGCGCTAGTGATTTATTGGAACAGTTAACAAGCGCAATTGAAGAAACCCCTAATACAGAAAACCCAAATCAAGAATCTATTTTAAAGATTTGTTTAAGACAAATCGAAAACAGCCCCACTCTTCTCTTCACCCGACAAGGTGGAGCAGCTATTTAGTCGCTGGCGCGAAACCAGCTGTTTAAACTCTATGCAGCCATTTTTACTTGCGCCTTCTTTTGAGCCCTCATTGTTTGCCTTAAATTAAATCCCAG
>JANQJO010000090.1 GCA_028281605.1 Pseudomonadales bacterium | reverse complement strand
CTAAATTGCGAATTAAAGTTGTATCACCAAGCAGAGCTTTGAAAGTTTTACTCAAGCTTTTTTGACCCATTTTTTTTCTAAGGCCATGTTTGAACCAACTGAACCAGGCCAACTTATTATACGTTTTCATTGCTTGATAAGGGTTCGGTTCTTGCATTTTTGTTTTAAATAGGTGGAAATTAGTATGCTATACCCTAAAATCATAAAGCCTATTGCAGCGCAGAGTATCAGTACAACACTTAAGTCTCTCATTCCCCGTCCAATCAATGGTACTAAGAAGTTCCATTTATGTAGGAAAGAAAAAAAATAACTTTCATAACGTTCTAATTTAGTCAGGCGATCGACTAAAAAACCGCTGGAAGGATCAATGAAAGCCCGGTCTTGAAGGGTTGTGTCATAATCGATTTGCCATACTGGGAGCCGCTTGTTTCTGAAATCGTAATTGGGGCCGAAACGAGTAACTAATTTTGTTGCTAGAATTTTATCTGAAGAGAATCCCAGTTGTTGCTGGCCAAAATAAATAGCAAGTGTTTTGTCATTTAGGGTAGTGATTTTACCAGTAAGAGCGTCAAAATACTGTGCTGATTTTTCTATGGGTTGTCCAGAAAAGTGTTGCGCACGTTTAATGTTTTGCCCTGGCTTACCTTGTGGGTGACTTAAACGATATAAAAGTTGATGATTAGGGCCTTGAATAAGGCTGATTGCATTGACGCTGTTTGCATTAAAAGTCTGGGTCCAGTCTGCTTGTGTGTTTAAACTCTGAGGTTGGACGTTAAAAGCTTCACCAAGTTGTAGACCTCTGTGGTTATCTCCATAAGCATATTGTAATAAATGATAAGTGCCACTGGCTGAGTAAGTGAGTAATGGGAACCAAACAAGATAAGCAATTGTTCGATGCCAGCGCCTTGGAGTATGTGTGATTTTACGTGGTTTGATTGAAAAAATTAAAGCCGTGCCTGTAGCTGCCATACCCAATAAAGAGAATAAGAGTATTAGCATCAAGATAACTCGAGCCTGTTCAAAATCATTTAACCATGAGCTTGTGTGGAAAGTACGAAAAATACTTTGGAGAAAAGTTTTCCAATCATTGGTGATACTTGCAAGTGCCCCCAGTTCTGTATAAACAAAAGCAATTCGATGATCAGGTGTGTCAAATTCAACTCGATAAACAGGGAGAAGACGATTGACCCAAGGGTAGGCTTCGTCAAATTCTGTTTGGAAGCTAATGGCTGTAATGGCTGTATCCGCTAAGCCGGTGTAGTAGCGCGCGAGCCATTGTGCTTGTGTGGGATCATGGTTTTTCAGTTCTTGTTTAGAGTTGATGTCAAAATAACGACGTGCTTGATCGTTATGTTCAGTGACTTGCAACAGTACGCCTTGTTCGGCTGGAATTATTTTAACAGCGATTGCCCTGTTAATATTGTGTAGGCTGAGGAGGTTAGGAATGGCTTGTAGGTGTTCTGTACTGATTTTGGCTTGTGGGGGAAAGAACGAGACCGCTTTAGGCCCCGTCCAAGACATGATTGGATGAGTGATGCCTGACAGTGCGAAGATGAAAATAGCGACACCACCACTCCAACCCAAAATTTTATGCCAGTTTAAACTCTTTTTTAATAATAATTGTTTTTTTGATGACATGGTTCTCTCCTTTAGAGTTCTTTTCTTTAGATTCTTTCTTTTTATAGTGTGGCGCTTAGGCCAATAAAGTAAGATCGAGGTGAGCCGGGTCGATATTGGATGTCAGGGTCATTGACTTGATTGCTGGTATATGTGGAATAGCGCGCATCGCCAATGTTCATGATGCGAGAGTATATTTTTAAAGATGAGTTGAGAGTGTAGTTGATCCGAAAGTGGACTAAGTCATGACCCTCATATTCTTGCATGTTGGTTTCGTCTGTATAATATCCGCCAAGGTGTTCCCACTCCATCTCGAAAACAGCACCTGTCAAGGTAGAGGGGCGATATTGTAGGGCAACATTACCGAGGGATTCAGGGGCTTTGCCTACATCGTTGCCAGCGAAATTGATTTGTGTGGGTGGAAAACCAAAGATTGCGGAGAAGTCTTCATATTCCTGTTGGGTGTAAGTCCAAGCGGTAGAGACATTCCATTGAGGGGTTAAGTTGGTATTTAAGCTGATTTCTATGCCTTGATGTTTGGTTTCTCCAGCGTTGGATATTTTACGATCGTTTGATATTGTATCGATGTAACTGACAATGTCATCCTTAACGATCATGTGATAAATCGCAAGTTCGTAGTGTGTTTGCTGAAGCCATTGGCCTCTGAAACCGACTTCAAAACTGTCGGTTTTAACCGGTTTCAGCTCAGCTGTGTTAGTGGTTGAACCTGAACGGAACAATTGGCCAACGCCGGGTGCTCGAAAAGAGTGACGATAACTGGTGTAGGCATTGTGCTTTTCGTGCAGTTGGTAGATGAGCCCTAGTTTTGGACTAAAATGATCGAATGACAGTTTTTGGCTTGGTGGACGCAAGTGCGTGAAACCGCCTCTCCCCGCTTGGCTTTGAGCGGCAGTGTTGGGTAAATTATCGTTGTAATCAACTTTGAAATAATCGTAACGTATTCCACCTGTCACTCTAAGTTGTGTGGTGGCTTGCCATTCGAGGTGAAGGTAAGGAGAGAGTGCCAGTTGGTCGGCATCAAAATCATAATTGGTGCGTCCTGTCGGTGTAGTGTCTGTAAAGATGTTGTCGATCAGAGTTGTGCTTAAACGGATCTCTTCGTAACTGGAAGGTGTGTAGTCAAGATCAAGTCCTACGATATGTTCTAAGCCTTGTGTTGGCTTTTTGGTACGGTATTTTGCAAGAAAACCAAAAGATTGAAATTCATAATTTCGATCGTTAGGGTCATAGGTGAGCATCCAGCTGGGCATCAATTGCATTTGATTGTCCCGTAAAAAAGGAGTAAAGGTTGCCAGTTTGGTTGCATTAGGTTCATATGCAAATTCTGAAGACAAACGCAGCGCATCGACTTCACGGCGTCCTACTTGATTGTGATAGAAATTGTGTGTTGGGTTATTGCGGTAGTCATCGATTTCTAAACTGGAAACACCGCTTTGCTCCACTTGTGTATATGAGAACAGTGTTTTAACTGAAATATCGTCCCCTAAAAATCCGTCTAGGCGTATGCTGGTTGCGTAGCGGCTGTATTCAGATTCATCTCTATAGCCTGCATTATCTGTAAGATTCAAGTCGATTCTAAACCCATTATCCTGACCGATAGGAGCGCCGCCGGATGTGAGTAAGCGTTTCCAACCGTGTGAACCGATTTCGGGTGTGAGTGTCAGTTCAGGTGCTTTTGGGCTTGGTTTAGTGATGACATTAATAATGCCGCCGACTGAATCGCTGCCGTATAAGGCTGATCCAGGGCCTTTGGTGATTTCGAGGGTATTGGCTTGTGGCAGGTTAATTTCGTACAAGGCATTGTGGTTGAATAAACCCGTTGGTCGAGTTGGAATGCCATCTTCTAAAAAGAGATAAACGGCACCGGTTTTGATCGGTTGGCGAATAGAAGTCATGTGTCCTTCACCTCCTAAGTTGTTAATGTGAACGCCGGCACTACGGTTAAGTACTTCAGCCGGGTGTGAAGGTGAGATTAGCTCGATGCTTGTTGCATCGATTGTATCGGTGGATTCGGCGATTTGACTTTGAGGCTTGGCTTCACGCGTGGTCGTGATGATGATGGGATCTGTTATTGTTACATTATTTTGGAGCTGATGTGTCACTGGGTCGGCGTGAGTGTGATGGGTTATGTGACCTGTTAAAAGTAATGATAATGAAAAGCACTTAGCAAAGTATTTGAGAGCAGTTAGAAGTTTGTTGTGTTGATTACACATAATGAACCTTTTGTTGGGTGTATACAAAGGAATAAAACGCTTGCTTGGTAATTTGGCAAGCGGCTGTTGTTTAGTTATGAAGTGTGTTAGCTGAAGGAGATTGGAGGGGCTCTAATCTGTTGTAATCGAATTTCTTTTGCAGCGAGTAATGAGGTAGGTTGTTGTTGGTGCTCAATTGTGGTGGCTGGAAGGAGTGAGAGCACTTGCCAAGCAGTGACTGTTTTATCAGATAAAAAGCCAATGGCCCACAAACAATGTTCTTGTGCGTTTTGGTGTTGATCATGATCGTGATGCTGGTGGTGGTTGGTATGAGCATGCGTTGGTGCGGTAATGAGTTGATACAGTTCGCTTTGCTGGACTGGGCATAGGGTGACGAAAGTTTCTCCATTGGTCAGATCGCCTGGCATAAAGCCAAGAGGGATGATGGCTTGGGTTAAAATGGTTAAGATTAATAAAGCCGAAATATGGCTGTATTTTGAGCTGTTTTTAGCTGTTGTATAGACGCGAGCCATAGATGATATCAAAAGTATTGGGTCATTTGGGCCACCAGAAAATGCGCATTGTACCATAAAGACTTTTTAAAACGATTAGTTTTTGGTAGATACGGTGCTGTCATTTTGAATTGGTATCCCTGCAGGGAATCGAGTAGAATGGCCAGTGTTTGTAACAGCCCTATTTTTTAGCTCTGTTTTTTTCTTGTTGAGGAAATATTATGAAAGTTGTAGAACAGGTATTATCTATGAAGTTTAAGCTATTGTTATTAAGTGGTGTTTTAGTCGGTTTGAATGGTTGTGGAGGTAGTAGTGGTGATGATACCAGTGCAGCGACAAATAACACTTCAAACATTGCGGTAGGTCAATTTATTGATTCTCCTGTGTCGGGTCTCAGTTATGTGTCTGGCGCGATCACGGGCGTGACCAATGCCAATGGTCAATTCACCTATGAAATAGGTGCGCCTGTGCAGTTTTTTATCGGAGATATTTTGATAGGCCAAGCGCTTGGTGCTTCTATTATTACTCCGGTTGATTTGGTTGTTGGTGCTGCTGATGAAACAGACACGACCGTCACTAATATTATTCGATTTCTTCAGACTTTAGATGATGATGCAAATCCGGATAATGGAATCGAAATCAATTCTTCAGTCTTAGAGTTGGCACGTTCACAAAGTATTCCGATTAGCATTGATTTCGGACTAAGCCTTGAAGGTTTTGCTAACAGCACAGTGTTACAAAGTTTACTGGCAGAACTGACGGCCGTGACTAATGCAGGTGCAAGAGAGTTGATTTCTGTTGCAGCGGCGCAGTTGCATTTTAAACAGTCTTTACTTGGCTTGATTGAAGGAACTTATATCGGGACGTATGCAGGAGACGATGACGGGCAATGGGGGTTTATCGTTGATGCTGATGGACGGATATCCGGTATTGGCCAGTCTTCATTTGGAGATGAGGTTTTTTCAATCAGTGGTATGTTAAGCAGCAGTGGTGGTATTGAAGCGGCTGTGGGCAGTACAGACGATGGTACGACCTGGTCTGGCAATATTGTAGATGGCCAGATTACAGGCACTTGGCAAAATGGTACAACCGGCGAGCAAGGTACTTTCTCAGGTGCTGCCAGTGATGAACCTTTTGAGCAAATTGATCTAACGAATGATGATGACAGCAGTAATGATAATGATTTGCAAGGTGTTTGGCGTATTACTCTTGATGTAAATAGTTCAAATTGTCCGGAAGATAATGGTTCAGAAACTTTTGATTTTTCGATCGATGCTGTTAACAACGGTGTGGCCTTGTTGCTTTTTCTTCCTGAGGATGAAAATTTAGTCTTTCAACGAGATTCTGCCAACGAAAATATTTACACTGGCTCATATACTTTCAACGAAGACGGTGGTGAATCTCGGATCGATACAGTCTTGACTTTTTCAAGTAATACATCAATTACAGTGAGTAGTACTTGGGAATGGTCTGATGGGGATACGTTTTGTTCTGGAACCACAACAGGCTCTGGTAGTAAACTGTAGTGATCGAGTGAGATTGCTTTGGGCCACAAATGTGGCCCGTATTGTGTGGTATGAACTTAGCTTAGGTAAGGCACAGGAAATAATCTACCCATTGTTCGCTTCTGAACTCGCTGTGCTCAAACATGCATCCGCTCAAAATGGGTAGGTTATTTCCTGTGCCTTACCTTGATTAGGTATGACAACTGTTTTAGTAAATGAAGGGATAAAAAAGAGACTGAGTACCGATGCGTATTTAATTATTAGCAGACTTTTGATTTATCACTGATTGTAAGTAATCATAGAGTCTCTCTTTCTCATCGGTATCTAAGATTCTAAAAATAGATGGAGGCATGACTTGCAAGCTTTCCTCTGGCAACATTATGCGTTTTTGAGCAATCATTAGCTCAGCAATACTCATTGATTCTAAGTCAACATTGAATCTTGCTCGGGAGATGGTTTGGTCTAGTTTACTGTTATGGCATTGAGTACAAGCTTGGGTCAAAATACCAGCTCCATCTAAACCAGCTTTGACTTTAAAGCCCATATTCCGAACATCTTGATCCTCTTTTTTAAAGATATCCAGGATGTTAGGTAATTCAGTAATTCTACCAGCTTTATAGTCTCGAAACGCACGAGTGGCTTCAGATAAGCTCTGAGGGTCTGTGAGTTTAGAATCATGGTAAGGAATTTGAATTAATTCTCCTTGTACACTTCTCTCATAAAGTCTTTCCCAAATAGGGCTATAGCCAGAAACTGTATTATCATAAGGTTGGCTTGGTGTGCTATTCTCAACTTGTATCATAATACCTACGCTGTCATAAGAGCGTATATTAGGATTATGAGTGTTATCCGTAGAATGTTTATGTTTTCTTAACAAAATTTGTATATGCGATCCATCTCCAAAATGGATGATTCTAGTTGGTATCCCTGCATATTCAGCGTCGGTACCATGAGCTGATAAAAAGTCTTCCACCAGAGAACGTGAAAATTTGTCTTGTTGTCCTAAATAATGCTCCCAAGACCAGGATGTACCAAAATTCATTAAAGTTTTTGGTGCATTAGGTCCGTTAGGTTGATGGCATTGGCGACAATCTGCAATAGTATTTTTTAGATCTTCTTCGTCATACAAAGTCCATTCAACCCAGTTTTTTTCAAAGTCTTCTGTGAATAAAATTCCATTGTTGCAAGAATCATCTAGAGTGCAGGCATGTTTGAATTTGAAGAGATAAAATCTTAAATCTTGATTGCGAGTCTGAATATTTAATGTTTCTTCTGGCATCGCTCTAAACCAAGCGCTTTGACTGGAATTGCCTGTATCTCTCTCGAAAAAATTAAGGGGTTCGTTTGGATCGAAATGTCCAGAGATAATCTCAAGTTGCATTTCTCCTCTGGTAAAACCCATTGCAACCAAACTACGAGCATCTTCATAACGTTCAATTCGGCCATTGATGTTCTTAAGCTCATAGGGATTCGTGATCATAATAACTCTTGGAGCCAAGATGTTAGTGCTTTTCATCCCAAGACCATTGCTGACTGATCTCAGAGCGAATGAGTTTTTACCATTGTGTTGCATGAGATCAAGTGCAGCTTGAAGATTACTGCCTACAGGATCAAAAGGTTCCTGTTGAGACAGGAGAGATCCGTTAGGAATATTCCCGTTTCGCCTGCCAACCACTATTTGATCTAAATCAAATCCCATTACTTTTTGTAATTCTTTGATACTTGTTATAGAGGGGGGGGATGTCCCACAAAAAACCTCTGTTATTTTGTTTTTAACGCCCAGGGCGGTCATTCGGTCACAGGTTATTTTTAGTTGCTTTGTACCTTCGGGTAGGCCCACCAAAAAATCTTCTTGAGTTAGAGAAGCTGCAGGAATAACAGTATCGACTGGTGTTGTGTCTGAACTGGGTTTGTCCAGAGGAAAGTCAGGATTATTGATAGATTCATCAATGTCGACTATGTTTGGAATTTCAATCAAACTATTATTATTGTTTCCTGTTTCTGTCTGTATAGTATCAACAACCCCTAAGGACTCACTGATGTTGGTCAGATCGTCTAGGGAAATACTGCCACACCCAAGTATTTGAAAAAAAAGAAGAGTTGTGAAGATATCTCTAACCCAAGTTGATATTTTTTTTTTCATAACATTTTCAATACTGAATAGATTGTCTCGTACAAAGTTGTTTAAGTGATTTGTTTTATATTTTATTAAGACTAACTGTTTTTTTAATGGAAGAATTTATTTTGTTAAGACGTTTTTGTGTAAAGGCAGTAATTTTTTTTTGTGATATCAATAAATTCGATTTTATTCAAACAACCCAGCCCAATATTATATCAGGAGGTCCATATGTTTATTTTGCGATAGAGTTGGTTAATGCCAGCCGATGTCAGGTATAAAATCTCGTTTTTTTGGGCTCTTTGTTAGTTCCTCAATTTCTGCGCTAGTGGCGAGGTTTGAATTAACAGGTAGTGTTGGGGGAGCAGCTGGTTCAGTTTCCTCAGGCTCAAAAAAGGAAAAGTTTCCAATGAGAGAATAACTAACCCAAGGAGCCTGTGTGTATTTTGTTTTCTTAGTTACTTCCTCCGCAACTTTGTCAAATACTTGTTTTATATCTAGTCCTGGTTCAGCAATGTATTTGATAAGGGACTCCGTATATGTACCATTGCGACCTGTTCCGTCTGAGGCTATTTCACCTGGGCTAGTTGCAAAAGAGATAAGCGTACCTATGGGGCTTTTTGGAGTCGTGAGCCCTCTTATGTTAATATTACGATCAAAGCTACGAAAAGGGTTATTACGGCAAGCATCAAGAATCACGACATTGAAACCGTTCCCATCGATAGCTTCCCCCATTTTGTCTAATATCCACCCTAAATTCACGGCTTTATAACGGAGGTCTGCATTACTTTCTGGTTCTGCTCCAATAGGGATTAAATAATTTTCACCATTGTGCTGCACCCCATGGCCTGCATAATAGAACAAGCGGACGCCGCCACGTTCTTCTATTTTTTGTCCAAAATCAGCGATGACACCCTCCATTTTTTTCTGGTTAACGTCTTTTTTTAATATAACGTCAAAACCTGCAGATTGAAGCACTTCGGCAATATCTTCGGCATCGTTAATGGGATTTCTCAATCTGCCTTGGCTGTAGTCAGAATTGCCAATGACAAGAGCAGTGCGTTCTGGAGAACTGCTGCTAAGAGCGTTCGCATTACACAATGAAAAATAACCTGCTATTAACAAAATCGGATTTAAAATATATTTGCGCATGTCTAGTACCAAAGTTTATGGCTGTTTATTATAGATGGACAGTTTTTCAAAATACACATCAGAGTGACGAAAAAAAAGTTCTTCTTTGATGTTACAAAGCTATTTCTAAGCCAGCGCCTAGCGAACTAATTGTTTCTTCAAACTCAACCTTATTGTTAAAGTTGCTGTCCTCAGCGTTATTCGTTGTGTAGTTTTGGCGTTTAAAACCGATTTTATAGGTGATATGATCATTAAGATGCCCTAGCCAAGCAATACCGAAACTAAAACCGTCTGCGTCACCCTCGAAGGAAAATGCGCCGGTCGCTGCGTCATCTTCGTACTGAGAACTTAGATGTGCAAAAGAACCTTTAATGGATAGATAATTATTGGACCCTATTGCGAAGCCATAGCCTGCTCCAACAAAAATACCAGACTCAGAATACACCTGCTCATAACCAGGGTTGGCAGCTGCGATATTGTTGTTAAGAGTGGCATTTGTAGTGGGGCTTTGGTATGTGCCACCAGTTCCTGCTATAGGTTCTACTGTAGTTTCACCAGTGAGATACCCTCCAAAGACACTCACTTTTTCGAACGCTCGGTAACCGATCAAAAAGCTATAATCTTGGCGATAAACATGCGCCTCACCGCTGGCATAGGGAATAGCCGAAGTGTCAGCTACATCTGCGATACTGCTTTCCAAGCCAAACGCAGCAAAGTATTTATCATAGGTGGCAGTTATCGACAATCCAAGCGTGGGGACATTGATTGAAATACCACCCTGACCGCTGGCACTACCCAGCGCTGGAGATATTGACTCGGAGAAATCGATACTTTTAAGAGAAATCCCAGCAGTGGTAGACCAAGAAATCGTTCTCTTGTCATCACTTCCTGTAGTAATTTGATGGGTCTTGGCCGTCGCGAGACCTGTAATCACAGATAGGGACACAGCCATTCCGATTTGCTTTAGTAATATATTATTCACTCATTTTCTCCTTCACGCACGGCAATAATGTGTTCAAATTATAAATGGTTAGATAGCCTGTTGCTATCAAATAAACTCTATATAAATTTGTTGTTTCTAACAGTCGCAAAACATACGGCTTTCGATTAATATCGTAGCGTTAATGACAACTACACTGCTAGGGCATAGAACAACTCTGAATGTTAATCAAAAATCGTTTGTTTTGCGACAGAACTGTTCAAAATTGAAGTTTGTCCATCGATAATTAATCAAGCGTTGAATTCATTACTGTTGAGTGATGCAAGTTTTTTAAGTGGCAGTCATCGTTTTTTGAATGATCAATCTTGGATTCTACAGATTTAAAGAGAGAGATACGCACCCAATCGGAAAAAGATATTTTACTTTAAGGGAATAAGGGAAATACGATGAAAAAAATGGTTTCCGTATTACATTGCTTGATCCTACTAACAACAGCTCAATTAGCAGCCTGTGGTGGTGGCAGTAGTGGAGGAGAGGGTGGCGAACGCAACAATGAAGCCCTCGAAGCAAAGATGAATATCAGTTCAGCAACAGCCGTAGCAGGCCAAACGATAACGTTAGATGGTTCTAGTAGCACACCCAGTAGAGGTCTGACTTTTCAGTGGGAACAGACAGAGGGGCCCGAGGTGGAGCTGATTGATGCGAATGCTGCGGTAGCCACTTTCGTAGCCCCCTCGTTGGAAAACGATACCACACTCACGTTTAAATTAACCGTTAATCATGCCACGGGAACCAGTCCAAAAGATGATATTCAGATTCAGGTTAAAGGTTTTAAGCTGAACGCAAGCACCACCAATGCATTTGTTATGTCCACGGGAAAAACCACCCTATTGGCGCAAGCCAGCGAAGACAATAGTGGGACTTACTTGTGGGAACGAATCGATGGCAATAGTGCATTGACCGGCCTAACGCTGAGCAATGAGACTATTGCCAATCCCGAATTAAGCGTTGGTCAAGTAGAAACTGATACAACGGTACGTTATCGAGTCACCATGACCAATCCCTTTGGTGATACACGCCAGGCAGAAGTTGGTGTTTATCTTTTATCTCCGATCCGAGCATCAGCTGGCGAATTCGCTGTGGCAGGGCAACCCGTTTCTTTGGAAGGTGCCAGCGGCGTTGGCAATCCAGATCTTACTTATCAATGGGAACATCCACAAGCGTTGGTGGAGTTAACCGGAACTCAAACGGCACAAGCCAGGTTTGAAGCACCCAAATTATTAGAAGATCAAAATTTAAATTTTCGTTTAAAAGTCAGTAGTGCAACAGCAACAAGTTTTAAAGAAATCCAGATACCAGTTAAAGGCTTTACGATCAGCGCCAACGCTGCAGTAGCAGCAGTAAGCGCAGGAGGCAGTACTATGTTATCCGCTCAGCCCAGTACGGGTAACAGCGGGCAATATGTTTGGCAACGGATAGATGGCACGACAGCAGGCAATGTTAGCTTGGATAGCTATGAAGAAGCCTCACCGCAGCTCCAAGTGGGTGTAGTAGAAGAAGACACCACCGTTCGTTACCGCGTTACCATGACCAACGACTATGGTCAATCGAGTCAAGCCGAAGTGAACCTATTACTTCTGGCAGGGATTAAACCCTATATTACATCCGTATTTCCAAACCGCTTTGCTCTAGGTGACAGCACCAAGGTGTCTGGATCTGGTTTTAATGAGGCAATGAAAGTCAGCATTAATGATCAAGAATTAAGGCTAGATGAGGATTACAAGATAATTAACGACCACTATATCAGATTAACGCTTAGTGAAAGTTTGTTGTTGGGGCCTGGGCAATACCAACTCAGCGTGGCCAACACTGGAGGGACTGCGAATGCACCAATGATAGTGGCTCCAGCACTTGTGGGAGTCACAGAAATCACATCTGGTGATGGATACACCTGTGCCTTGCTGGATGATGAGACGGTACATTGTTGGGGCAGGAACTCCTCTGGTCAGTTGGGTAATAACACAATTGAACAGAGTCATACTCCAGTAGAGGTGAATGGTTTAACTGGTGTTACATTAATCAGTGCTGGTAGTTCTCATGCCTGTGCTTTACTGAGCAATCAGACGGTACGTTGTTGGGGTAGGAACTCCTTTGGTCAATTGGGTAATAACACAATTGACCAGAGCCGTATTCCAGTAGAGGTGAATGGTTTAACTGGTGTTACATTAATCAGTGCTGGTAGTTCTCATACCTGTGCTTTACTGAGCGATCAGACAGTACATTGCTGGGGATTGAATGACTCTGGCCAATTAGGTAATGGCACAGCAGCGTATAATAAAACTCCAGTAGAGGTGAGTGGTTTGGTTGGTGTTGCATCAATCAGTGTTAGTGAGTCTCACAGCTGTGCGCTATTGCATGATGAAACGGTGCGTTGTTGGGGCAGAAACTCCTCTGGTCAATTAGGTAATAACACAATAAAAATGAGCCATGCTCCATTAGAGGTGAGTGGTTTGGTTGGTGTTACATCAATCAGTGTTAATGGGTCTCACAGCTGTGCGCTATTGCATGATGAGACGGTACGTTGCTGGGGATGGAACAGTTCTGGTCAATTGGGTAATAACACAATAGCAATAGAAGGTAGCCATGCTCCAGTAAAGGTGTTTGGTTTGACTGGAGTTGCGTCAATCAGTGCAGGTTACGACAATTACACCTGTGCACTACTGAATGATGGAACTGTACGTTGTTGGGGATCTAATTCCTCTGGTCAACTTGGTGATGGTACAGTACAAAATAGTAGCATACCAGTAGAGGTATTAGACTTGGCTGGAGTTGCGTCAATCAGCGCAGGTTACAGTCACAATTGCGCCTTGATGATCGATAAGACGGTTCGATGCTGGCGATGGGGTACTCATGGCACTGCATCAATTGGTAACAAAAGAGCATCCGTGGTTGTGAGTGGTTTAACTGAGGCAAGCAGTATAACCGCCGGAAAAGATCACACCTGTTCCTTGTTGAAAGATGAGACGGTACGTTGTTGGGGCAGGCAGTTCTCTGATCAATCGGGTAATCGCGAATCAGAGAATAGCTACGCTCCATTAATAGTGAATGGTTTGGCTGGTGTTAAAGCGATCAACGCTGGACGTGAACATAGCTGTGCGCTACTGAATGATGAGACGGTGTATTGTTGGGGATCTAACCTCTCTGGCCAATTTGGTAATGGCACAACGAAACTCAGTAAAACTCCGGTAAAGGTGAGTGGTTTGACTAATGTTAAGGTTATCAATGCTGGTTCTCAACATACTTGTGCGCTACTGAATGATGAGACGGTACATTGTTGGGGATCTAACGACTTTGGCCAATTTGGTAATCACAGACTTTTAAGACGTCACCATACCATAGTTTCATTTCCAGTAGAGATAGATGGTTTGACTGGTGTTACGTCGATCAGCGCTGGTTTTCAACATACTTGTGCGCTACAGAATGATAAGACGGTACGTTGCTGGGGGTCGAACCCCTCTGGTCAATTAGGTAATGACATATCTGGAGCCCGTAGCAATCCAGTAGAGGTAAGTGGTTTGACTGGTGTTACGTCGATCAGCGCTGGTTCTCGACATACTTGTGCGTTACTGAATGATAAGACGGTACATTGTTGGGGATCTAACGACTTTGGCCAATTGGGCGATGGTACAACAGAGAACAGCAGTTCTCCGCTAGAGGTGAAAGGTCTAAGTGGGGTCATTGCAATTACCACTGGCGGTTCGTTTACTTGTGCACTTTACCACGATGGCTATTTAAGCTGTTGGGGAAACAATGATTCAGGCCAATTAACGCTAGAGTACCGTACTCCCGCGAGAGTATTGCTGGCTGACGAGCAGTAATGACAACAAAAAAACGATACGTGAACAATACGATTGCGATGCGACGTCTTCCAACTACATTTAAACTTTACCTACTCGTATTGATTTTCTGTCAAAGCTCTGTTACTTGGAGCTTCGGTTCAGCACTATTAATTGGTGTTTCAGACTACCAAAGCACCGAAATTCCATCCCTACCTGGCATAGATCAAGATCTTTTTCGAATGCAAAATGTTGCGAGAACATTGGGTGTCAAGGACAGTGCGATAACCATCCTTCCTAATGAAAATGCAACAAAACAGAACATTCTCAAAGAACTCAGTAAACTTGAGAAATCATCCGCTAACTCAAAAGGTCCCATTATCATTTACTTCTCCGGACATGGTAGCAATATCGATGATATTGATGGAGATGAGCAAACAGATGGTTTGGATGAAGTTTTGCTTCCATACGATACAGTCGTTGACCACCAAAATCAAAATCTACTCAATACGATTGTGGATGATGAATTGAACGAAATACTTTCTAGATTCCCAAGTGAAAGACTATTGGTCATTATTGACGCCTGCCACAGTGGGACGGCAACCAGAAGTCTAAAACCCGACAATAGGCCGTTTGTGAAAAAAACATTCGTTTGGCGCGAGAAATTAGCACCAGCAAGAAGTTTTCCGATCGAAACAAGCGAATTCAATGATTATCTGACATTTTCGGCTGCTAGGGATCACGAGCAATCGCTGAGTAGAGAGGAAGGCAGTGTATTCACCTATTATCTTGAGCACCATTTGGTAAAAGCAAGTTTAACGACCAGCCCGTTAAATTATAACAAATTGATTCGAGATATTACTCACTCCATTGACCGCTTGTTTAAAGACAGTCCGATGGAAATGTTTCGACCTGTATTGACGGGCCCTAGAGCCTTTGCTGTTGCTGTTTCAGATTTAATACCTCCAACGCGCTTTCCAGCATCCTCATCTAAACTATTGGATTCACTTCTGAAGGCTGCCGGTAACAATGATCAAACAACATCGATACTTCAATCCAGTAATGTATTAAAATCCACTCAATTAAAGCTTGATGTTGAACAGTACTGTTTGTTTTTGCACGTAAACCCTATGGATGAAGTGACACTCTTGAATGGAAAAACAACTCACTTTTTACCTGGAGTTTATAAGTTATATGAAATTTTAGATAAAAATATTATCACTGAACCAGAGCGTGCGCTCACTCAAATAGTGTTGCTTTCGAGCGAGAAGAAGGCTAATCTGCTCCCCTTGATTCAAATGGCACGGTATCAAAAACAAATACGAAGTGAACTGGTTCGCTTAGAAAAAGCAGTGAAGGAGAATACGATTAGACTGACTGCAAACAAACTGATATTGCTTAATGGTGTCAATAGCGATATTTTTGCTCGTAATCATACTAAAGAAACAGCCATGAACGAAATATAGAGTAAGGACGTATTATGGCCATTGATTGGCAAGCACTTTTTTTTGAAAATAACTATATGGCCGAGCTTGATCGGATGGCTCACAATCGATTTTATGACTTGGTTTTGGCTGAGGAAGCTGCAAGTTACACACTAAAGTGCTTGTCAGAAAACAACTGGGAACGACTTTCGCAATTTAAAGGAGAAGCAAAACCTGAGACCTATCTTAAGGTTGTTTGCGGCAACTATCTGGAAGAGTACTCACGGAAGAAATTTGGAAGACCAAGGCCTCCCAAATGGTTGGTCGATCAAGGGCCATTGTGGGTTGTCGCTTGGAAGATGATGTGCATCGAACGTCAGCTGCAAGAATCGGTGGTTGATCGGCTCACCAAGGAGTTCCAAAGGGAAAAGCAAATTGTTGTTCAAGCCATTCGAACGATACACGGTAAATTACCGTGGTGCGGTCACAAGCACATGGAAATTCCGGAATCAAGCCTGAGTAAAGATAATGATGAGGAAGGCGCATCGTTAATTGAAAACCAAGAAGACACTGGTAGCCAAGCCTTTAGTGAGGATGCCTCTCTGATTGAGTCTCTTTTCATTATCAGTTCGTTCCTGAATCAGGATGTCGATACTCATCTGCTCCTGGAATTACAGGCAAAACATTTTCAAGATGCAAACCATCTCGAAAAAGCGATCAATGTTTTTCACGATAAGCTTCATCTTTCTGATGATGAAATTATTGTTTTGAGAATGATTTATCAAGATGGTTTCAAAATGAAAGACATTGCACAAACCTTACGCCTGACACATTACCAACCTGGGCGTATTGCAAAATCCGCTTTAAATAAGATTAAAAGTGCTTTAGTAAAAGCTGGAGTTGATATACAAGAAGTGAAAAACTTGGTCAAAACTCAGCTGACATGACAAATTAATAGGCCGAACGCATGAAATCTAAAATCAACTTTAATGGTAATGAAGAACAACCAGAAGAATCAGCAGCGGCGCTGACCGCATTACTAAAAAATTATCACACACCCGAAGGCGCTTCTCCAACCGAAGAAGAACTAGTTGCTTTCATTGATCACAAATTAGATGATATTGAGGAAGCTCGGGTGAAGTCACATATTGCACGTGATAAAGTGGTATACAACCGCTGGATAAGCCAAGTTACTCATTTACAGTCCTTAGAAAAGCAGTCCGTTCATTCTCGATCTAATTCTTTACCCATTTTTCATAAAATAGCTAACTTTTTAAATAGCACTTGGATAAAGTCTGCGATGACCGCAGCAGCAGCTGGAGTTTTAATATTAGTGTTAACTCCAGGCCAGAAGAACATCGATGATTATTATACAAATTTCCCTATGGCCCTCGAAGAAATGGCTAACCTTGGTTTTCAGGCAAAGGCACTACCATTTGGCAAAAAGCCTACATTGATCGCCGCCGTTGAATGGGGAGTCTATAAACGTGTTCAAACTGTGTTAAGTGAAGAAAAGATACGTGAATCAAAATGGCGCTTTTTAACGTCGAGTAAACCCGTTCCAACATCGCAGGTTTCAGGTGACATGATAAATCTAGCTGTTGAAATTGGAGAGTATTCTATATTACAACACACTTATTGTCGGCAAAACACCATCGCGAGGGATGAATTTTTAGAAGCAACCAATCAATATACCCGAAGTTTGATTACCGAAATGAATCGAATAACCGTGTCCGAGAAGCTAGGTATTAGCTTTAACGAGAACTCTTCAGCGAGCTGTAAATTTTCAGAGGAGATATTGAAATTACTATAGATTCGTTGCTATACGAACGAATGCCTCCTTGTAGGCACTTCATGTTCAAATTTAAATTGAAACATTTTTAAAAAAATACTGTTAGAAATTTTTTTGTGACCATCAGTAGTAATTGTAGACGGGAAAAACTTAAAGTTTCCCAGAAGCAAATAGTGTTAATAATCAAATTTTGAACAATCTAACATATTACGGTGACGATCATGAACAAGATGACAATATCAGTTTTATTCGCAACAACACTAGCGCTTTCAGCTGTTCCAGCCTTTGCTGCTCAGGTGGGAGGGAATGCGGAAATTAAGATTAAAACAGGCACCATCAAACAAGATGTGTCAGGTATTGCAAACCAAAATCAACTCAATGTTGGTTCAGTAAAAGGCGGAAATACCAGGGTGGGAGGAAATGTTTCTGTGAGCGTCAAAACAGGAACGGTTATACAAAAAACGTCTGGCATTGCTAACAAAAACGAAGCCAATATCGGTGGAGTTGCTGACTGATTATCCTCTCTATGTAAATTGTGGTTTGCTCTCAATGAGGTATGGAGCAAACCACAAACTAAATTGAACTAAACATTAACGATGGATTCCTCATGCGCGAATTACAAATTTTAATCCCAGTACTCTTTTGCATCAGCACCTTGGTATTTGCAGATGATGATATTTGGGCAGATGATGGGGAATTCTTAGAGGACGACGCAAATGCAACAATTCATTTTCACACCGCTAAACAAAGAGCCCAAGAAGCAGAGTTAACGCCAAAAGAACGTACTGAGGCTCAAAAAAATCGTACGGATTCCTGCGGAAGTCTTAACGTTGGTAACATAAGGCACAGTGGCAATAATAAAGTTGAAAACGTCGTTATTATTAAAGGTGACGTCATCAATGCCAATAATAACTGCCGACAGTAAGTTTTAAAACAGTCTATAAACAGAGCAATCACTATGAATTTTAAACTACTTCCACTGATTGTATTTTCCAGCTTGCTGACAATCTCTTGTGCTTCTCACGAATCGGTACATAAGAAGTTGCAAACTAAACAAGTCGGCCCAGCTGCAACCCCCCATCGCTCCATTACAAATTTTTCTGATGGATTGCGCTGTATGGACAATATGATGATTACCTACGGTGTCAAAGATATCTCGGTACTTCTTGAGGATATCGCAGATCAGACCGGCAAAATGCATGCTGGTACGAAGGATATGCTGATTACTGCAGTATCTACCATGACTCGCCGAAGTCGTGCTGTAAAACTAATCCCTTTTGGAAATGCATCCAGCGCAGCCATTAACTTTAGTGCGAATGCAGGATCTCAGAGCATTTACAGCGTGATACCAAAATACGATATTCGAGGTTCAATTTCTCAATTGGATAGCGGGGTAGTACGAGAACAAGTTGGTGGTGCTATTGCGGCAGACAAGTGGGGCTTGGGCGCATCCATCAGCACAGCGGGCACAATTCTAGGTATTGATTTAAGTGTATTATCAACTGAGGATCTATCGATCATTCCCGGTGTGACTTCTAGTAATGCAGTTGTGATTTTCAGATCAGGAAAGGGTACCGATACCGATGCCTCTATTAAAAAAACCGGCATATCCTTTGAGTTTCAGGTCGCTGAAAACGACGCTACGGTACAAGCCTTGCGCAATTTGATTGAATTGGCAAGCATTGAATTGGTGGGGAAGCTTATAAAACTGCCTTATTGGCAATGTTTAGACATACCAGATGATAATTCCGAGATTCAAGAAGAAATGTCAGATTGGTACTATTCCATGCGTACCCATGGGGAATTAGGCCCATATGTTAGATCATTGTTGCTTGCTCGAGGTCAATATCCAATGGATATAAGCGATGAAAACAAAGCAATAACGATAGGAATACGAAATTATCAGCTAGCCATGGGATTAAAACCTGACGGGCTTTTGGATTATAAATCTTTCCAATTGTTGCTTACTGGAACAAAAGAACATGAGCAGTTTGCCAAGCTAAGTTTGGAGTCTCCTCAAAATGAAAAGAAAAACTACGAAAGTAAAACAACTGCTGCAAATATTACGCTTCGTAGCGTCAAAGAAGTTGATTTTTTTTCGCATGGAGAGGCTATTCAATTAAAGGTCACTAGCGATGCCCCGGTCTACCTATACTGTTATTTAACCAATCTCAATGGTAGTTCTCAGCGTTTTTTCCCAAATCGATTCCGGGAGGATAACTTTTTACCTGCTGGCGGTAGTATCCAGCTACCGGGTGATATGCCCTTTGATATTATTGCAGATGATGCGAATGAAACCATCATTTGCTACGCGACACCCAAAAATGTTTATCACGCATTACCTCATTCAATTAGGGCCTATGATTTTGAGCCTTTAGATATTAAAGGTGTTGAGGAAATTCATAAGGCTTTTGTTCAAACTAATAGTGGCTCTGTGAGTAAAGCACATTATCGAGTCACTTTGAGATAGGAATGGGCATGAAATAACTTTAACATTTGGAGCGGATGCTTGTCTGAGCGAAGCGAGTTCAGCAGCGGAAAATGTTAAAGTTATTTCGTGCCCATTCCTATATATGAAGATGTAGTTTATTCAAAGAAGGAGATCCATATAATGCATCATAAGCGCGTGTTAATTAGTCGCTGGCGCGAAACCAGCTGTTTAAACTCTATGCAGCCATTTTTACTTGCGCCTTCTTTTGAGCCCTCATTGTTTGCCTTAAATTAAATCCCAG
>JANQJO010000088.1 GCA_028281605.1 Pseudomonadales bacterium | reverse complement strand
ACACGATCAAGGGTTTAAAACATAAAGTCATGGCAGCTGCTGTTGATGATTCATTCAGGGAGGACATACTTTTTGGTTAATTATTGCTAGGCAGCCCTGCATTATGAGAGAGATAGCATCAACATCACAATCAGCAGCTTTTACAACAGCCACCCCTAAGGTACAAGCAGAGCCTTTAACCTGTCCTCAACAGTTGCATGAGGTATTAATTGACACCATTGAAGCAGTATCATCTTTACTGCTAGAACCCCTTACCCACCCGCTCAGACACGCAGCAAAAAACAGTTATCTTCGATTAGTAACAGTGGAAAAGGAGGGCAAAGATGAACACTTCAACACCCCAGTTGAATTCATCAAAGCCGTGCGAGCACTTTACCTACGTAATGTACAGGATACGCATACTCATTGGCCAACCCCTAGTCCCCCATTAGGAATTATCAATCGTATTTGGGGTCTTAAACCTTGCCCTAACCGAGAAAGCATGAATGAAAAGATTGGTACAATACTTAATGATAATAGGATTCCAGATACTTTCGAAAACAGACTTATATTCGCTACAAATCATGCGATGAGTGAACTCTGTGAAGGAAATCATGATAATACACGGATAATTATCAAGCAGAGAGCAAACACGGCTGTGAACAAAATGAAACAATACATATCTCCAGAGTTCGCACACAAGTTTCAGAAGACTTATGCCACAATTTTAGCGAAGCAAGATACTGAATTTAGCCCTTATCACTACTACCAAGCCTTAGTTGCATGCGGCATTCAAACTCTATGTCACTTAAAGCTTATTTGGGATAATGAAAAAGGAGTAAGCGTTATTGCTGGCGAAGATATACCCGAAGGAACTTACTTGGGATCTTACTTCGGTAAAAGTAGCTATCTCTCGCAAGTTAAGAAAGGTGATGTCTATATCATGCATGATCCCTCCAATAATGAACAGACCGGAACCTCTGCCCAAGACTACGGGGGTATTTCTCGATTCTACAACAATAGCAATAACAGCTCACCCAATTTGAAGAAAGTTTGTGTTCTGTATGACGGAAGGTTAATGAGTGTTTTTTATGCTGCAACAGAAATTCAGAAAGGTACAGAATTGACCTTCAAATACAATCTGTAAGGTTAATCATAAAAACAGCCATTAACAATTTGCGATAAACATACACGGGTTCACTGCAAATCAACCCTCGCTTCAATTTGAGCATATTGCTCCACAATAGCACTAAACTCCACACAAGCTCCTAAACGCACCAGGTTCCAATAATGCCCTGTAAATACACGGTCAACATGCACAGATTCTCGATTTGGTTGGAAATAATCAATATTTTTAAACATGTCTTTTTTTGCCTTTTTTAACACAGCCTCGTGCAAATCAGAAGTACCAAAATCAAAGTATCCGACCTTCATTGGAGCCAGCAATAAATCCAACCACTGAGTATAGAAGTCTGCGCCTAAAGGGGCAGATCCAGGCCTTCTAATACCACGTTTAAACAACATACTTTCAATACCTGGTACGTCTCGGTCAATAGCTACTTGCAACAAACGCTTCAGGTCATCAACAAACTGATCCGTTAACGGTTTCACTGCGCCAAAGTCATATACGATCAACTCATCTTGCTCGCCAATAGCAAAATTTCCTGGATTAGGATCAGAATGCAATAATTTAAATTTAAACATTTGCTCACACACGAGCTGCAACAACCTAGCCCCTAGGCCATTTAATTGCTCCTGTGAATAACCATTGCGAGAGACTTGATTTAAATTCACACCTGGCTCGTAGCTTAAAGTTAACACTTGCTTGCTAGAGTATTCTGCATACAACTGGGGAATAATAATTGTGGCATCTTGCTTGTAATACTGTTGAAAAGACTCTAAATTTTTCGCTTCTTTTTCATAATCCAGCTCTTCATAAAGCATCTTACGAATTTCATCAAAAACACCATCTAACGCCGCACCATCAACCTTAAGCAAGCCTACCAAACGAAATAAATTTTTTAAATGCTTAAGATCAGCATCACAACATTCACGCACATTGGGATATTGCACTTTGATTACAACTTCTTGACCCTCAATCAATGTAGCCCGATGAACCTGACCAATGGAAGCAGCCGCACAAGGCTCTTTCGACAAATCAGAAAATAACTCAGTCAAAGGCCTTCCTAACTCAGAAACAATCTGTTGCTCAATCACGGTAAACGGCATAGGCGGAGAATGTCTCTGCAGTGATTCAAGTGCCACAGCAATCTCCGATGGGAAAAAGTCTTTCAGCTGTGAAGCGATTTGACCTACCTTCATCACAGCTCCTTTCATTTGGCCCAGCGTACTGGCCACTTCAGCCCCCAAATCTTCCATCAGCAGATGCCTCTGCCTAATCTGTTCCGATTCTGACTGAAATAAACCTTTAACTTTTTGCGCCGCCACCTTTCTAACGACTTTTGCAGAAAGGCCTGCAAGCTTAGCAAACCGACCTATAGGGGTGGAAACAGATAAAGACTGATCCGTTTGCTTTGCCATCGCTACCAGCTCACCTTTATCATATTTTTCAACGTTTTAAATATTTCATCAAGCCCATGAACCACATCAAGTGGTTAGGGTTGCCTAGTATTTTCACTCGACCTTTTGCAATAGCCACCATAAACGCTCTACGATCCTGACCTGTTAACAATTTTACAGCGCAGTCAGCAGACTCAAACACTAATAAGGAATCAGCTTTTGCTTCCCCTAGGCGACCCGTTCTAATCGCACCGTTATCAATCCAATATTGACAACCAATCTCATTTTGTGAGGTTTTAAACTCAAGCACCATTTTTTTCTCCCCCAAAGCTTCTTTGAACGAAGCTTCTTTTTGGGCTAAACGCTTAAGCTTCCAGCCAAGACCTATCAACAACCCCTTAAATTTGAGCTTCCCAAACCCTACTTTTAAATTACGCATACGCCCACATTTTTACAGTTTGACTCTTCAGATCAGATTCCACATTATTTTTTTGCTCATCCTCATGCATCAAAGGCACTACAGTTTTAATAGTCACTTCTGCGCTATAGCCATCTTCAAACATTTGCAAGATTAAGTCGGCCCAACGGCGACAAAAATACAAACTCTTTTGTTGAGGCCAAAGTAATTCCCGTCCTATCCCGGCTTGCACTTGTGACGCAAACTGCTGCTTTTTCACTTATCATTCCCCCTCAAATTTAAAAACACGATTCAAATTAAATGAATTCTTAATCAATTTAACTACTACAAACGGGCGTAATATACAACCTCACCTGACCAGATGCAAACCAACGGACTCAGCTACAAACAATTCACTGTGAACGAATTTTCGTCACTCTGCACAATGCAACGATGCAAAAAGATTTGCATAGATATTATGATCTATTCCTACGTAAAAGCACGTAAACAGCACCCGTTCCACCATCCTTAGGTTGTGCGCTATGAAAAGCTAATACTGCTGGCAATTGCATCAGCCAATCCATGCAAAGGCTTTTCAGCAAAGCCACGCCAGACACAGAATGTAACCCCTTCCCATGAATAATGGTAACAACACGATAACCCATGCTCTGGCTTTCTGATACAAAATTCCAAACAGCTTGACTGGCTTGCTCAACACGCATCATATGCAAATCCAATACCGCTTCCGTTTGATAACGTCCCAATTTTAATTGACGAAATTCACGGGTTTTTACGCCCGCTCTTTTATAACTGATGCTTTCATACGGGCCCACACTTTGCCTCAATTCTAACGACAAACCTTTCTTGTGCTTCAAAGGCCTAACTGTTGTGGCCGCCTGCCGATGTAGCTTTTGCGCCAGACTCACTTTAGTAGAACGTTGTCGCTGATGAGTTTCAATGTGGCGATTTGCTTTTGCTAAGGGCTCAACACCCATCATAGCTTTCACAAAAAAATCATGCTCGTGCTCATCATTATTCATAGCTGTTTTATTTACCGTGAAATACAATTTTCATCACTTGGGGTGACGAAAATTGCATCGCTCATGGCTGTTTATAATAAATTAAAAATATAAGGCATCAAGCTTCAAGGCCCGACCTCACGTGATACCTTTTTTGTCATCAATCAATGCAAAACCCAACCAAGCAAGAATATTACCATTTCAACACAACCTAGTACAAAAACCCATCCCCTACGATAAAGCACCTAAAAATCTCTAACACTGTATCCATAAAATTAAATAAAAGGTTACAATTCAATCAAAAAGACACTGGTCACAGTATATTATTTTAGCACTTGAACTCTTGCTCTTGACCCCCATAAAGTATTCATATTAACTTTAATTTCGCCGCTCTCAACAGTCACCAATCAGTTACTATGTTAAAGACGGTACCAATTACAATGTCGTCAAAGGACATCAAAAACACTCAAACCGTTTCAAGCCCTTCTGAAATCAAAGGTTTTCTGACACAAGCTAGAACCAAAGCATCGCAACCACAAGCCGCAGGGCGCCTGCTCTTTGCTGTCGATGCAACAGCTAGTCGTCAACCCGCATGGGATCAAGCCAGAGAAATACAAAACGCGATGTTCAATGCGACACATACATTGGGTGGCCTTTCTCTACAATTGTGCTACTACCGTGGTCACAATGAGTTTACTTCCAGTCCTTGGTTATACCATGCCGACTCAGTAAAAGCACGTATGCAAGGCATCCAATGCCATGGTGGCTATACACAGATTGAAAAGGTCTTAACCCATGCTCTGAAGGAGCATCGTCAAAAACGCATTCAAGCACTCATCTTTATTGGTGATGCAGTGGAAGAAGATGTCGACCATCTCTGCCATTTGGCAGGCCAAATGGGCCTACTAACATTGCCTCTGTTTGCCTTCCAAGAAGGCAATGACCCTTTTGCAAGCCAAGCCCTAAAACAATTAACAAAACTGTCTAGTGGCGCGCACATGCCCTTTAATACCAACAGTCCAGCACAGCTGGCTGAACTGTTAGGCGCCGTGGCCGTCTTTGCCACTGCTGGCAAACAGGCTCTACAAAACTATTTACAAGACAAATCACAACAGGTCAAGCAATTGACCCAACACTTAACTCGATAACTATTCATTCACCTATGTTCCTGCGTCTACTCTTTGCCATAGTCATTCTCATCACCCTAGTATGGTTAGTTAAACAACTGCTGTTTGGTCCTAAAGGACAATGGCAACAACAAGTTAAACTAGTCACCGCCTTAATAGCCTGTGTGGTCTTACTATTGGTCATTACGCAAAAAGTACACGTTCTAGGATTTTTACTTGCCAGCCTAATTCCTATATTACGGGGCGGCCTACCATTGGCAATTCGCTTTTTCCCGCTGATACGACAATTGATGCAGCAATTCTACCAACGTAAACAGTTCCAACAGCCTGAAGCCAACACTGCTCATTCCCCTGACTACTCCACCGTTCATACCCATTTGCTCAAAATGAAGCTAAACCATAGTACCGCCTCCCTATCCGGAGAAGTTCTTAAAGGCCCGTTTGCAGGTCGAACTTTAGAAAGCCTCAACACCACAGAATTAACCGATTTATTCAAGCAGGCACAAAACGAAAACGATGAATCCATAGAATTATTAATCACTTACTTAGAAAAGCGCTATGGACCTGACTGGCAAAATCACGTACAAGTCCAAAATACACACTCAACAGGACAAAACAGCTACAGCATGACAACAGAAGAAGCTTATGATATTTTAGGCATACAACCTAACGCGACTGAAAAAGACATTGTAGCCGCTCACCGCAAACTGATGCAGAAGTTACATCCAGACCGCGGTGGCAACACTTATCTAGCAGCAAAAATCAACCAAGCTAAGACTGTTTTAATGAAAAAAGTCTCTTAAGTAAACATAATAAAGATACATCTCAACCCGTGCACACAAAGCAACAAAAAGATACACTTTACCAAAAGTTCACGCCAAAAGTTCCGACCTTCAAGTTTGATGAAACAGTAGCCGCTGTTTTTCCTGATATGATACAACGCTCTGTTCCTGGCTACAGCACTGTGATTCAATTAATCGGGAACCTAGCCGCGCAAATTGTTCAAGCCAATACCTTTGTCTATGACTTAGGTTGCTCCTTGGGCACAGCGACTGTGGCTATACGCTCACACATCAAACAAACTGGTGTTAAAATCATAGCCATTGATAGATCCATGGCTATGCTTAAAAGAGCAAAGCAGCTTTTAACGTTAGATAGTGACCCTATTGAAACCCACTTAATCTGTGCCGATATTCTGGCAATGCCCCTACAGAATACCTCATATGTTGTGTTAAACTACTGCCTCCAGTTCATCCCCATCGAGCAACGCACAATGCTTTTAAAAAAAATTTTTCATAAACTGACTCCAAATGGGGCCTTACTCTTATCAGAGAAAATATCCTTTCAAAATCCCATAGAACAGAACACCATGACACAACTACACCATCAATTCAAACAAACCCAAGGCTATAGCCAACTCGAAATCAGTCAAAAGCACCAAGCCTTAGAAAACGTATTAATAACAGAAACTCAAGAGGAACACATTAAACGTTTAAAAAGCGTGGGATTTAATCATGTTTATCCCCTATCTCAAAGTTTAAACTTCATCACCTTGATCGCCTACAAACAACCATCAGTATGATTAATTACGACAGTTTATACTTTTTGCTTCAAGAAACAAATTTAAAGGATTGGTCCAATCGTCTACCTGATCAAATTCAACAAGGACTATCCGTTAAACGTTGGGGTGATCTACCCAAATGGTATACCATTTTAGAAAAGCTGCCAACAATACAAGCAAGCTACATGAACTTAAATAACAATGCTATTCAAATCGGACACAGCGATGATTGCTCAAATACAACCCGCACACAATTAAAAAAGCAACTGCTGCAATTGCAACCTTGGCGTAAAGGGCCATTTGAAATTTTTGGTTTAGAACTTGAAACTGAGTGGCGCTCTGATTTCAAATGGTCAAGATTAGCCCCATACATCGATCTACGCGACAAATTCGTCCTCGATGTAGGTTGTGCAAATGGTTACTATGGTTGGCGCATGCTTGGAGCTGGCGCACGCACGGTTATTGGCTTGGACCCCTCACCACGCTATGTGTTACAATGGCAGGCTTTACGACAATACTTGGGTGATTTACCTTCCTACGTATTGCCGCTTCGATTTGAAGATTTTCCTATGAACACCCATGCATTTGATACAGTTTTTTCAATGGGAGTCCTCTATCATCGGAGATCGCCTTTAGATCACTTATTACAACTCAAGGCAGCCCTCAAGCCCACAGGTGAATTGATATTAGAGACCTTAGTTGTGACGGGTGAAAAAGGGCGCACGCTCATGCCGAAGAATCGTTACGCGAAAATGCCCAACGTTTGGTTTATTCCCAGCATTGAAACCTTGATCAGCTGGTTGGAAAAGCTAGGCTATAGCAACATTGAAGTGTTAAATACCAATACAACCACAACGGACGAACAACGCACAACAGCCTGGATGACTTATGAATCTCTGGCACAATTTTTAGATCCAAAAGATAAGCGTTATACTATTGAAGGCTACCCTGCACCTGTACGCGGCTTGATACTTGCAAAAGTATAAGTGATAAAACCAATCAAAACTTTCAACCAATTAAAACTTTCAACGTTCTCAGGCTCCAGAAAATTTTCATCACAAAAAATAACGTAAACTTGATCTTATACAGCAGATTAATAGTATTTAAAAAAAGAAATAACTGCTACTATAGCTCTACTGGAATATAATAAAAATTAACAAGAAATAATGCAGACGTACTTTTAATGAGTATTATCAGTTCATTTTGAAAAAAGCCCAGCTTAATTATATGCAACAACGACCTACTTTATTGAAAGCCAGCTCATGCTTGCTCGAATACTTCACTCTATCGCTTCCCTTATACCTTGTTGTACTGTTAGCCATAACTTTATCAGAAGCTCAAGCCAATCAACCCAGAAAAATCTTTGTTTTTGGGGACAGCTTATCGGACAACGGTAATTTAAACATATTCAGACCAACCAGTGATGGCTTAAAAACAACTGAGTTTCTAGCCCAAAAATTTGGTTTAAATTTAAGACCTTCAAGACATTATTTAGGCTTTAGCATGGGTACAAACTATGCCCTCTCAGCAGCCACAGCACGTGGCGTCACTAGGCTAGACTTATCACACCAAGTAGAGGTTTTTCTAAAGCACCATAACGATACAGCCCCCAAAGATGCCCTGTACATTATGTTCATAGGTACAAACGATGTTCGAGATGCTACAGAAAATCTAACCCATGGACTGGAAGTCATCTCAAAGGCTATTAGAATTATCAAATTACAAGCTTTAAAACTCATCGATCACGGTGCACGCCAAATAATACTGATCAATTCCCCAGATTTAACTATAACCCCAGCGTTACATGAATTAAATGAAACATTAGAACAAGAAGAACAGCGCTTTCTAAATCAACAAATCAAACATATTCAGCAAGTATTTAACACCTCTTTAAGTTATCAAGCAGAAAATTTGGACATCATTTTACAAGAAGTGGCCAAGTCCGAAAGAAGAAATACACTTAAACCAAAAGTAATGGCTATTGATGTTAATGGTTTATTAAAAACATTGGTTTCAAGAGCACCTTTTTATGGCATTACTAACTTAACAGATGCTTGTAAAGAGGTAGAAGAATGCCCTGAAGATCCACTGGAGTCATCTCAGTACTTTTTCTACGATACTCTTCATCCTTCAGCTAAGGTTCATTCCGTTTTTGCTGATTACATTTATTCTCTTTATCAAATTCACATGCAAGACAACTGAAATCAGAGCTACATACTTAATTCATACTGACCACCAAATCATATCGGTTATCTTCTTCTGGCGAAACTCACTGTAAAAGGTTTTGTAGACGCTTTAGCTGCCAGCGCCCCATATATAAGGGTTATAAGCGAATTGGGTTACAGATACATACTAGGTGTAAAACCTGGAGATCACAAAATTGTTCCCAGTCATAGTAAATACGGTTACGATGTGATGACCCACGTTGGTAAAGCGTTTTTTACTGAGCACAAAAGTGATTATTGCATTCAGTTGAGAAGCATTGATAACCTAGCAAGGAAATGTATCGTATATTTATCAGTAGCACATCGACAATGCAAATACGAACTAAGTCAATACATACATTCAAAACATATTGCTTCATGGCACTAACTCTCTTGAACAGAGATTCGTTCAAGTTGATTCAATTATTACGATTGACCAAGAAATGGAGAGCACCAACAAGTGGGAAAATTATCCCAATGGTATGAAAGAGTTATTTAAAGATCAAGATGTAATCAAAAAATGTATATGAATCAGACAATTCGGCATAATAAGGACTGATCCAACCAAAAGCTGCTTAAATACTTCTCTTTTAGTTTGCAGCTCTATTAAAGGAATATCTGAAACATTTTTTAAATAAGAATAATTTGCATTTATATTTGCGTTTGTAAATATTATCGTATATGCTGAAAGAAACAGCTATATAGAGTTAAATTAGAGGTAAAACAGTCACATGAAACAGATGTGCAGAATCACTCAATACACCGTTCAGGCTTTACAAGAACATTGGGTCAGCTGGATGAATGAAGGCTATTTCTATTACCAATTGATTGACTATCGCTCAGCATTTCATTACATGATTTATGCTTTGGACGTTGCCAAACTACAATTTTGCAAACCTAGTTGGGGTGAAAAATCTATTCAGCAGCTGGGAGTTAGCACAATTTTCATATCAAACATTTATCAGCATCTCAAAAAACAAGGGGAAATTGAACTGGTCTTGGCAGTGATTTTTCAGTTTTTAGGTGGGTTTCTCAGAAATAAAACAATGGAAGCCTATGTAAAAAATTGCATGCGAATTTTATTGGATCGTGCACAGCATGCTTCTTTTATCGAAGAGTACACGCCTTATCATTTAGAAACTATTGAAAGCAGCGAGGCTAATAAATTATGTTTGGCAATGTATGTGCATTAGATGAAACGCAATGGCCGTTTTTGAGTGATCGTCATCCCAAAGCTCATCAAGTCAATTTATCGACCAGTTTGGATGTGATTGAGAAGATGCTTAAGGGTGAGCCGATCCACGTAGAATTTTTACATTTTAATGATCCTGCATCAAAAGAGGCTGTACGCAAGCTTTTATTAGAGCTTTTTAAGTATACCCTTCGCGATTGAATGTTCGGGTTTGTGCAGCGCTAATACGCCCGAAAACCCAATTGCTTTGGATGTAAATTAAGGTTTAACATTTAGAATCAAAAGGAGTTGATTCTTGAACTATTCTGATAATGATCTGGCTCAGATCGACTTTCCTATGAGTACTGTTTGTAAGCGAAAAATTACTAATAAGCTTACAATACCTGAGTTTATTTGGCAACAGCTTGAAGAAGTTTACAAATGTTTATCTAAAAGGGAGAAAAATTTTTCTAATGTTCGAAAAGCCTTGTATCCGTGCCCTGAGGTAAATGAGCGGCTAGATCGCTTAGTTAAAACAGTATTAATGTTTGTCTCTTGCGAACAGGAAAATCAAATAGTGAGGGATTTTAATATTAAGAAAATTTTGGTTGATAATATTCGAAGGATATCCATTTCTAGTGAGGCTTGTCTGGAAGAAAAGACTTTTGATGTTATGCTGCAGTTGAATGAAGTTTATAAAATCCAATATATTAGGAAATCCCTTGAGTCTTTAATTGATGCATCTGAATTTAAGGCTTACTCTAAGCGGTTTGCTTTGTTTAAAGCGCTCATGGTTGCTTTTCCAAGGCAACTTAAGAGTTATTTTGATATAAGTTCATGCTTATCTTTTCGGTACTTTCAGCATTATGAAAATTTGGTTATTACAGAACTAAAGTTATTAACTCAGCCGCTTCCAGGGTCCCAGAAAAAGCCTTATGCTGGTCGAGATTTGAATAAGGTAAAGTTTGCTTTCGTGGGATCAGGTTTGCCGATAACAGCTATTATGTTGCACATCATAACGGGGGCTCAAATTGCTTTGATTGATTGTGAAAAAATGGCTATTTCAAAAGCTGAGAGTTTTATTCGTTTTTGTGAAGCTCTTGGTATTCTTAGTGCTGATAAATTTTCTTTTTTGCATGCAAATGTGCTTGATATACAGTTTTTTTCTGAAGTGGGTGTTAAAAGTAAAAGAGTCGTTGAAGCAGATGTTGTGGATATTGCTAGTGCGATTCCAAGAAAAACTACAAGAACGTTATTGAACAACAACCTTAATGATGTTCAATGGGTGCGTAAAAGAGATGTTCGAGGTTTAAGTGCTTTATTATATGAGCCTTTTTATGAAGTTTATCCTAAAGATCCAAAAAATAGGTATGAATTAGTATCAGAAGTGGCTCCTTTGCAAAGAGTGATCAGTGGAGCCATTGCTAAAGATAAGCTGATAGCCATTAGTAGTCAGATTAATATCAATTCATGTGATCTGTATAGGTTGAGTCAAGTGTAGCAAGCTAAGGTTGTATATTTTATGGATATGAAGGTTCGTAGCAATAAAATCAATCAAGTGTTATTTTTTATAGATGCAATTGAACAAGCACGTTGGCCCAAGACGGAAACTGGCTATGGTTTGCTTTATACAGCTTGGAGTATGGCGCAACAATCTCTTGGGCGTAATGTCTCAACAAGGATTTTTATGGCGCAGCAGGGAGATTGTTTGTTGGGCCATAGAGTACAATGCTTAATGATACGAATGTTTACGCAAGTACCTTATGATTATTTTTCTGATGAAAATCATATTGGGTCTTGTTGTCATACGGTCGCAACAAGTGTGGTCATGGATATCAGAACGTTTGATGTGATTGTGTGGCGAAGAGAAAAAAGTATGCAAGGCAGTGGTGTTCATTTAATGTTGGAAAAATTGGCGCAAATTGAAAAGAAAAACCCGAATATTGTCTTTCTGAACTCTCCTACTTCTATTTTAACTAGTAAGAACTCTAAAGAAATACCTAAAGATATTGGTACTATGCACTATCCATTGTCGTTTGAAACTGTACAAATAGTTGGTTCTGCTATGCAAAAAGTGGATGCCAGTCTTGATTTTGTCAAGGAACGTTTGCAACAGCCAAAAACTTTTGTTGTTAAGCCTCATCAAGGTGATAATGGAAAAGGAGTGACGCTCTTTGGTGATTATCCTGTAGGTGCTAGAGACTTTCCAGTTATTGATGCAAAAAAATATGTGGAGCACTTGTTGTATATGTTAGACCAGTATGGAAATTTGATTATTCAAGAATATTTGCCGTCGCTACGTTTTCCGCAGGCCTTGAAACATTTGCATCCTGCTGAAGCGGCTTGGAAGCATCAGACTTATGGAGAGGTGAGGTTTTTGTTGCTCAATGGAGAGTTGTTAAAAGATAATAAAGGACAATGTTTATCCATAGCGTTAAGATGCCCAAATGATAAAAGTTATTTAAGTGATAGTGGTACTTCTTATAGAACCAATTTGACAGAACAAGAGCAATATTTTTTAGAACATTATGTGGGGCCTTATTATAAATCCAATAAAATATTGTTAGGTGGTGGTGATCTCATTCGTACAGCAGATCCAGTGAGACCATTTCTTTTTACTGATGCTGCTCAGGCCATTTGTGGTCATGTAGTGGTTACGGGTGCTCTAAATGGAAACCCTTATTTGATTACTCAAATCATTATGGAGTATTGTTACGAGTTGGCTTCTTTTGAAACTAATGTGTAGCGTTTTGATTTTTTTTCCTCATTGTAATTATGTGTAGAGAGAGTTTGCATACTTGTGAATAATCGATCTGAATCAAAGGTCATTTAGAAATGCTAACAGTTGCCTGCGTTGTGTAGCATCAAAAGCGAGTACAGTTTGTTTAGAAGTCTCAGCTTCTCCACCATGCCATAGTACGGCTTCCAGTATAGTGCGTGCTCTACCATCATGTAAAAAACTGGCTTCTGGATCAACCGTTTTGGTGAGCCCAATACCCCATAGGGGTGGTGTTCTCCACTCTCTTGTTGTTGCTTGGTATTCTATAAGCACATCAGCTCCACCTGCTCCACCTGTTAGGGTGAAATCTGCTAATGCCTCTCCCATGTCATGCAACAGAAGATCTGTATAGGGCGATATAAATTGGTTGGATAGTTCAGGGAAATTTGCGTCGTCAATTGTAGTGTATGATTCTTTATGGCAGGCTATGCACTGTGCATTGATGAATAATTGCCGTCCTGCTTTAACATCAGCCGCATCGTTGTTACGGCGTTTGGGTACGGCCAAGTGACTGGCATAAAACTCAATGGCATCTAATACCGTGGTTGATACTTCATAAGGGTAGTCTTGTAAACTGTCTCCATTGCCGTTTGGAGAGTTCAAACAATCTGCTTGATGGCTCAAGCAAGATTCTTCTCTGAAAATTTCTGATGTGAGGCCCATGTCGTTATTAAAGGCGCCAGCAGCTTGTTGGCGCACTGACGGTTGTCCGGCTTTCCAACCAAATCGGCCCAGTGCCGTTTTTTGCTGAATGGCATCCCAAACTCTGTTGGCTTTTCCAGAGATGCCATTCCCATCGCTATCTTCCACATCCTGGAGACTTTGAATGACCGACTCATCAATCAGGGCTAATAAGCCTAGTCCAATCATAGGTTGTGCGACTCGAGCAGAAAAGACAGTGTCATGATCAAAGTCATAACCAAGATCAGCATAGTTGGAAGTTAAATGCCATATGGGTTTTCTGAGTTCCACTGTGTATCCGTCTTCAAACGAAATATTGTGATATTGATAAGTCACATTCAAACTGACTTCTTTTTTAATATTAAAGATTGCTTCATGTTGGAGTTGTGGGCCCACATGTGTATCACCCACATTGGCTAAAACTCCTGCTAACATATTGGCTTGGCTTTGATCATCAATCTCTGTTTTAATGGCTTTAAAAAGGATGCTGGAAAAATCAAATTGTGTGTCGGTGCCTAAATCTCCAGGAGCATGTCCTCTGCCATCTCTAATATGGCAGTCTTGGCAGGCATTGTTATTGAATAAAGGTCCTAATCCGTCGCGTAATTCTGTGCTTGACGTTTTTTCAATCCATGGATTTTCAAAAAAATCATCGCCGATATTAAATGTTCTAATACGTTCAAGATCTGTTAGATTTTTCACATGGGATGAAAAGGCATTAGAAGTGGTATTGACAACACGTGTTTGATCAACACCTATAGGTTCTTTTTGTGAACCGCTTGGGTTTTCATCTGAATGATTGCTACCGCCACTGCAGGATAGGGCAGCCAATGAGATAAAACATATTGAACTAAACTTAACTCGAAAAAACTCGTTCATGATAGAGTTCTGCATTGGCTGATTAGTATTGATATTAAATACTGTTTCTATTGATTCCTTTTTTTAATCTCCGTCACCGCCACCGTCTGTATTTAATGCTACCAGTGAAAGCGCTTCGCGGGCAAGGTTTAGTTCTATACCCAGCTGAATCAACTCCAGACTTGCTGCATTTGCATTGTCGAATTCAGGGTGGCCTGCACCCAAGCCGATTATTTGGTCAAATCTCAGCGGGTTATCTGTACGTTCTCCAACTTCCAAAATTTGGGATATTTTTGCTTCAATATTACTCATGAGCGTGTCGATTGTATCATACAATGATGCGTCTGCCTGCTGGAGTAGGTTACCGAAACTGTCACCTGAAATCCCGTTATAGGTGCCATAAAAAGCGTTTTTTATGCCTTGAAAGTTATGGTAAATGGCAATATGGCTTAAATCGCTAAAGCAATCGTGTTCTTCTTCAGGGTCGCCTGTTTCTAAGGCGGTGCCCATGCGGGCAGAGGCCAGTTCATCATCTGCCATGACTTTCATTGAGCCGACAATGTAGGCAATGGCTTTGTTTGAATTAAGAAAATTATACGCTAAAGTGCCTTGTGTGTTTGAAGCTTCGGTACTCCATTCAGCGACCATATTGCTTAAGTCATCAACTAATAATTGTGTGACAACGCGAAGATATTCCGCTCTACGATCGCAGTGATTGTTGCTGCAGTTTGTTAAGTCGTAATCGCTGGCTGGGCGAGCGCCTGCACCTGCCTCAGTGCCGTTCAGGTCTTGACCCCATAGTAGAAATTCAATGGCGTGAATGCCGGTGGCTACATTGGCTTCATCGTCGTTCAGACCGTTTTGTGAAATCAAAAAATCTACAGTGATGGTATCGGTGCCGGCAATAATGTTGTTACCAGTATCGTTTTCAGTATAATCAATCAGGCCTTCAGCTAAAGGCCAGGCATTGACTTGCCCCTCCCATTCGTCCACGCTTGCAATGCCAGTAATACCGGTATCCGATGTTAAGGTAATATCGGTATCCCAGCGCATAATTTCACTTTGCTGATAGGGTATACGCGCTTTTTTATAAGCGGCTTTAGCTAAAATCAGGTTTTCTTCGCTAGGGCTGTTTAGAAAAGTAGTGATTGCTGATTGAAGAGCTTGGGCACTGTTTAAAGCATCAGAGTACATAGAGTGGGCCATGTTCACATAATTGTTCTTTACCGTGTTTTCTGTTGCGGTTGTTCTTTCGCTTGTTGAATTGGCTGTGTCGTTAGAATTATTGCTGCCGCAAGCGTATAAGAAAATGCTGATGAACAAGGCCCAGGTATATACTAGAGTTGATGTATTGATCATATGATACTCCTAATAGAGTTTGAAAATAATTGCTAATACAAATGATAATGATTATTATAAATATTTGCTATAGTAACAGCAAACAAGATTGCGTATTGTATCTGTTTAAATTTTAACACTTTTTTCAGTATTAAAAATTTTGATACGCCTTAACATAAATAAAAACATTTTATAGTTGATAATGATTCTTATTTGTTTTAGCATTTGTTTTATGAGTTGTTGTTTAGTTTGTTTTTTCATTAAATCTCATGGTTAATTTAAGGATAAGGTAATGAATTTACGTAATATGTTTTTCTTTTTTCTTTTGATCTTTGGTTTGGCCGCTTGTGGGGGCAGTTCCAATAATGATGATGCTACAGCTCAAAACACGACATCTAGTGACGACCAGGATGGTGATGGCATTGTAGATGGTAGTGATAACTGCCCCAGTACGGCTAACGCGGACCAAAAGGATTCTGATTCCAATGGTGAAGGTGATGCTTGTGATGCCATTCCTACTCAGTACAGCTTTGACAGCAAGTTTACCGCCGGTGAAAGTGCTGTGTCCTACACGGGTCAAACCAAACGTCATGTCATGATTGATAAGCTCACAGATCTGTTAGTCAGTTTTACTAGTGATCAAGCTGTTGCTGCACAAACCATTATTGATCAACTCAATTTCTTTTTTCGTTTTGATGGGGGTACCAGTGACAGTCAAAATCATGAATTTGCAATTACCGGTCAAACAGTGACGCCTGGGCCTTTGTGGAGTGATATTTCTACTGGTAAGAGTTTATCAGGCAAAATTGCAGGTGAAGATCAAGAGGCTCATATTTTGGGAGGCGAATTTTTTGGATGGCAAGACGGTGCTGATACTAATCCAACACCGATTGAGTTGGTCGATTGGTTTTTTACTCAGCTCGCAACAGAAGTTACTAATGGTACTGCACCCACTGTTGTGACGGCTGATACCAGTGACACCGATCAATTGACAGACTTGTCTTATATTGATGCTGTTGGCAGAGATTATAGGCAATTGATTCAAAAATTCTTAATGGGAGCTGTAACTTTCTCTCAAGGTACAGCAGACTATTTCAAAACAAATTTTCAGACAGATAATGTGCAAGACGGAACCAATCCTTATACTTCAGGAGGTCACGATTGGGATGAGGCTTTTGGCTATTTTGGAGCCGCGCGTGATTATAATGATTACACCGATAACGAGATTCGTGGGAACAGTGGTCGTCCAGAATATGAAAACGGTTACCACGACCTGAATGGAGACGGTTTAATTGATGTTCGCAGTGAATTCAATTTTGGTAATTCGACCAATTGTGCTAAACGAGATGCTGGTGCCACGGTTGCTACAGACTTCACTGCGCAAGCTTTTAATGCTTTTTTAATTGGGCGCAAAATTTTAAATGACAATGCCGATGGCACTTTAAGCGACGCTGAGCTTTCGGCTGTACAAGCTCAAGCTAAAATTGCTGCGCAAACATGGGAAAAGTGTATCGCGGCTACGGTTGTGCACTATATTAATGATGTGATCTCAGATATGAGTAATTTTACCAACGGTCAGTTTGCTGATATAGCCAATTTTAAAAATTTAGCCAAACACTGGGCTGAGATGAAAGGCTTTGCGTTGGGCTTGCAATTTAATCCTGAGTCGCCGTTTCGTACAGGTGAGGTTGCCAATATTGATATTGATGATCTTAAGCAAATCTTAAGCCTAATGGGGGATGCACCAGTCCTGGCTGACGGTACACAAAATGGTGTGGCTTTTACGGGTGGAACCGCACAATATGAAGTAGACTTGTTAAGCGCAAGATCTTTATTGCAAACCGCATATGCATTTGATGCACAAAATGTAGAAAATTGGTAATTTGGAAAGCGATAATAAAATGAGCTGCATATTAAACGTAAAAACGATTGGCATCATTGGGTTGTGTTGGAGTGTCTTATTATCTGGCTGTGTTGGGGGTGAAACAGACTCAAGTGCAGATCCAGATGCCTTTGATAATACGGCTATGCTGAAAAATTTGGCGGATTCAGTGGTCATTCCCAGTTATACGGCTTTTTTAAATCAGCTGGATACTTTGACTGCCACTACCGGCTCGATTCAAAGCTACTGTGATGCTATAGGTACGGCTGAAGAAGCTGCGTTTAAAACTCAAGTACAGTCAGATTGGCTTAGTGTGGCACAACTTTGGCAGCAAACAGAGTTGTGGCAATTAGACCCTGTCAGTACATTGCGCAACGCTATTCAACCCTTTGATGAGGATACGGCATTAAGTACTTGTGGTGTTGATCAAGCCCTTATATTGGCACAAGGGCTTGATTTCGAAGTTGCCACTCGTGCAGTTAATCAGCGAGGCTTACCTGCGCTGGAATACTTGCTGTTCAATACAAGTTTGGATCATACTTGTCCTTCTCAAATTTCAGAAACGCAAGATTGGAACACACGTTCTGATTCTGAGCGTAAGCAATGGCGTTGTGAATATGCACTTCAGATTGCAGTAGACCTTCAAGTCAGTACGACCCAAGCTACACAAAATTGGGAAGTTGAGGGCAACAACTATCGTTCAACCTTTTTAGATCCACAAAACATCAGCACAAGTATCACAGCGTTATCTGATGCTTTGTTTTATTTAGATACTGTAGTTAAAGATATTAAGGTGGGGCGTGTAGTGGGTTTGCACAGCAGTTGCAGCTCAGACATTTGCCCAGAGCAAGTTGAATCTCCTTATGCAGAACAATCGTATGCGCTGATAGACAGCAACCTTCAAGGGTTTTTGGCTGTGTATCAAGGTGGCAGTGAGTCTGGGTTTGATGATTTGATTGCATCAAAAGGTTTTGCTGAGGTCAATGATCGTTTCATTCAATTGGTGGCAACCGCTCGCACTCTGATTGCAAATCAGAGTGTTTCGTTAAAACAGCAGGTGCAAGCCATTAATGATACTCAAGCTGTGCAAGCTTGTGCCAATGATGCAGCTAATCCCAGTCCCAATCCGACACATCCGCCCTGTGCTTTGCAAGGGTATTTGAAACAAGTGACCGATTTATTAAAAACAGACTTTGTGACCATTGTAAATACTGACTTACCGCAATCGGCTCAATCTGATAATGATTAAAAAAGGATATTAAGTTTGAACATGAATATATTATTAATATCACTGCTATTGCTTTCTACGGCTTTGTCAGCTGAGGAAGTGCAACTGCTTGATACGATTACAGTAACGGGAGGGCAAGAGGCGATCGAAAGTTTGTCTGGTTCTGCGCACTATGTGGATGAAGAAAGTTTGAATACGTATGATTATACGGATGTGCAGCAAGTCTTAACACAAGTGCCGGGGGTGTATATTCGAACAGAAGATGGTTTTGGTTTAAGGCCTAATATCGGCATTCGAGGTGCAGCTGCAGAGCGCTCACAAAAAATCACTTTAATGGAAGATGGTATTCTCATAGCGCCAGCCCCTTACTCTGCGCCAGCCGCTTATTATTTTCCAAATGTATCGCGTATGCAGGCGGTGGAAGTATTTAAAGGGCCTGTTGCGATTGCCTATGGCCCTCATACGGTAGGGGGTGCGATTAATCTAGTCACAAAACCGGTACCTTTAGAAAGAACAGGTGAAGTCAGTTTAGGGTTTGGCAGTGATGGTTTCCAGAAGCAAGAGGTGTTATTCGGTGATGTAGCGCAGCAGTGGTCTTATTTATTAGAAGCTTTAAATTATCAAAGTGATGGATTTAAAGACTTAGATGTGGGTGGTGATACAGGGTTTGAACGCCAGGATTTTAATTTAAAACTTAATTGGGATTCTGATATGCAGGCTAGATTTGAACAATCCTTACAAATTAAGTTAGGTTATGCAGATGAACAATCAGATGAAACCTATTTGGGGTTAAGTGATGCAGATTTTGCTTTAAATCCAAACCGGCGTTACAGTGCTAGTCAACTTGACCAATTTAATTCTGATCATCAGCAGTTTCATGTGTTACATCAGTTATATTTAAGTGAAGATACTGTGATTATTAGCAAGCTTTATCACAATCAATTTTCTCGTTCCTGGAATAAATTGGATGGTTTTTTCCATCCTACAGAGCCTTGTGTGATCCAAAATTCTTCAGGAAGGGAGGTTAATCAATGTCCTAGTATTGCTGATATTTTAGGAAATACTAATCGTGAAGAATACTTGCGTTTATTAAGAGGTGAGAGTGATTCTTTAGGTAATTTTGCTGACACACTAGATATAACAAACTTCGACCGTAATTTTGTTTCTCAAGGCATAGAAGTTTCTGGTCAATACTTTTGGAGGCATGGACAAGTAGAGCATGAATCTACCCTAGGGTTGCGCTTTCATAGGGATGAAGTAGAGCGTTTACATACCCCAAAAGGCTATTTAGTCAGTGGTAGTGCTTTAGTTTTTGATGGTGTTGCACGTACGGCTGCAACCGATAATGAGGCTACAACGGATGCTATTGCTTTTTTTGTACAGGATAAGCTGCAATGGGAGGCCTGGTCTATCAATCTAGGCCTTAGAGTTGAAGATATTGAAACAGATTTTATGGATGAACTGGATGCTGACAATAATGCTACAGCACAAGAGACAGTTACTTTATTGGGAGCTGGTGTTTTTTACCAATGGCATGAACGGTTAGGTTGGTTATTTGGAATACATCAAGGTTTTTCACCGGTAGTGCCGGGGCCTGGAGCAACCGCAGAATCAGAAGAAAGTGTGAATGTTGAATACGGTGTGCGTCTTAATTGGCAAGACCAACATAATTTGGAGCTGATTGGTTTTTTCAGTGACTACTCAAATTTAGTTGGGCGTTGTCGTGTCAGTGACAGCAGTTGTGAGCCGGGAGAAACCTTTAATGGGGGAGCTGTTGAGGTCGCAGGAGTTGAAATGACGGGGCTTTATCAAGGCCATTGGCGTGCGTTGAAGATGCCTGTGAGTTTTTCTTATACTTATACTGAGTCGGCATTTCAAGAAAACTTTCAGTCCAATTTTTCTCAATGGGGTACTGTGTTGATAGGAGATGAAATGCCCTATTTGCCAGAACATTTATTGCGTGTGGATTGGGGCCTCGTTGGTGATCGATGGGATCTTCAATTAGCTGCGAAGTACACAGGAGAGATGCGAGAGCAAGCAGGTCAAGGGACTATTGAGACAACACCTTTTACTGAAGCTTATACGGTATTGGATTTTTCAGCGCACTATTATTGGCAGCCTCATTGGACTTTCCAGTTGGGCATTGACAATGTAACAGATAAGCAAGAAATCGTATCGCGCCGACCTTTTGGAGCTCGCCCTAATAAGCCGCGTACGGTTATGGTGGGTGTTAACTATCAATTATAACAATGAGTCTGCCTTATGGTTTGGACGCAGTGGTTTGCTACACAGCCTTTGTTGGCATTAGGAGATCCTAGCCGTCGTTTGTACTGGGTGTTTTTACTTTCCAGTGCTGTTTTAGCTTGTTGGGTGGTATGGCGAGATAAAAGTGATGCACTTAAAGTTTTATGCTCACCTAAAACTTGGTTGTCACGTTCTTCTTTGTTGGATATTCAATTATTAGTTTTAAATTATTTTCTAAAAGTATTGTTGTTTTTGCCTTTGCTGGGAGGTCAATTGGTGGCCGTGCTTTGGGTGGTGAGGCAATTGCAGTTGCACTTGAGCGATGCGCCAGTTTTGGCTGTGCCAACTATCTTGATACCGATTTTGTTTACATTGGTGTTTTTTATTTTGGAAGATGCGAGTCGTTATGGTTTGCATCGCCTGATGCACAGCGTTTCTTGGCTGTGGCGTTTTCATGCGGTTCATCACAGTGCTGATCAGCTAACGCCCTTGACGCTTTATCGAGCGCACCCTATTGAAGTTTTTTTATATGGATTGCGCAGCATGGTGGTGATGGGGTTGGTTGCGGGTACTTTCGCTTATCTTTTTCGAGGGCAAGTGAGTGGTTTAGATATTTTGGGGGTCGATGCTTTAGGGTTTTTATTTAATCTAATGGGTTCTAATTTGCGTCATTCACCTGTCCGTTTGGGATTTGGGTGGTGGGAACGGTTTTTTATCAGTCCAGCGCAGCATCAGATTCATCACAGTTGTTTGAAAGAGCATGCTCATAAAAATTATGGGACTTGTTTAGCAGTTTGGGATCGAATGTTGGGAACTTGGCTGGCTAGTAGAAATTCAACGCAGCCGAAATTTGGTCTCTCGTTAAAGCAGAGTCACAGTCAGCATGATCTTAAGCAGGCTTTATGCGGTGTTCGTTATAAGTTATGAACGATAAAAGAGAATTTTAAATATGAGTACAATCCCTGCTGGAAGAACAACAGATTTAGGTCAGCTTTTTAGTGATTTACATGAGAGTGGAAAATTGTATTTTCCATCTGAGAAAAATGATTTTAAAATGGGCCAAACTGGTTACAAAAAGCCAGAGGGCCGGCGCTTGAAAACTGATTCTGCTAGAATGTTTGGAACAAGTGCTTGGCCTAGAGAAAACTTGAATAAGATAAAATCGTATGAGGTGCGTCAACGAGAAAATGAGCTTGGTGCATTTTTATTTACTCCTGATTTGCAAGAAGTATTATCACTCGCTAAAACGGGAAAGTTGAGTAACCCCTTTCCCAGTAAAGTGGCGGATAGTAAAAGTCAGCAGCGCAATAAACAGGGTTTTGAACTGAGAAAGAGATTTTACAAGGCCAATCATGGTAAGGAGGAATGTTTGCCCACTGTTGGTGTTAAAAGAAAGGTTTTTGATGGAATTGATTCAAAAAAGACTTTGTTGGGCTTGCCTTTCACACGTCGGTTTAGGCGTGAAGATGTAATGCCTGAAGCCTTGTTAAAATCTTCTGTTCATTATGGTGGTGCATTCGAACTTGATTTTATGAGTGAATCAAATGAATGTTCAAGAAAGATGCAGAGTTATATAGAGAGTGCTTTGTCTTTTTTGAAGCAAAACGATGGAGAACCTATAGATCATTATCCTAGAAAAGTAAATTTTTTTGGTGGCACTAAAATAATAGGTACTCCACGTCAATGGGAGAATTTAAATGAGGCGTATCAAAGACGTTTTCCTGAAATGGAAGCTGATGCAAGTGCTTTGCTTGATAATAAAAGTATCCGTGAGATTACGGTGGAAATAGTAACAAGGCCAGAAAGCATTGTGGATAAAGCTATTTCATCGGCCAGTTTTGAAGGGGGCTCAGGATCATTTAATCAGCAAAAAATCCGAACGCAAATCCAGCAACTGAGAAATGTTCAACATCTTCTTGTGGAAGATAAAAATTTTCAATCTGAGCTTACTAAGGTGGCTTTTCGTCATTCTCAGCAAAAGCGAGCAGCACAGCAATTTTCTTACTTAGGAGAAAAAATCACTTTATTGTGTAATGCGTACGAGTTGATTTTAAAGAATCCTAATCTTAGTGATAGTGAAAAAGCGAAAGCTCTCCATAACCTGTTGCACAATCATGATTTGTTTGGTGATTTAATCGCCTTGTTGGATGATTTGCATAGTTTTAGCAGTTATTTGCAACAACCAAATACACAATTCAAACAGTCTATTGATCCTTATCAACAGAGACCGAATGTGATGCGAAAAGCAGTTGTTACAGGACTGCATTGTGTTCCTTTTATTGGCTGGATGTTATCGGCCCCCCTGAAAACGGGACAGAGTTTGTTGCATGGTAAGCCTGGAAAAGTAGGTTTTGTATCTTCAGCACAGCGGAGTTTTCGTCAAGCCTTTGATCTACCAGATAAACAGCCTGTTGGTTGGAATCACAGAGAAATTGGCAAAATACAACATCGTATTCGGAGTCAACTGAATTTGCTCGAAAAATGGGGCTTAGGGTTTATGTTAAAGCCTTTTCGTGCACAACCTACTTTGAGTACGTTAGCGGCTAGAACTGCGTTTGCCGGATCTTTTGCGGCTTATCTTGCTTCTTGGGCTGTTGCAGGGCCTGCTATTGATCTTAGTGCAGCCACTGCAGCGACATTGATTGGTTTTAGTAGTGATGGGTTAGTTGCAGATCCAGTGCATCATCTGGCTGTTGCTTCATTGGCTGCTGTTTTAGGAACTGCTTTGAAGTACGGTGCAAAAGCAGTAGATAAAACTGTGCTGACATGGATTGCCAAACTGTGTAATTTACAAGGGGATATTGAGTTTACTCAGCAGTGTTTGCAGAATATGTTTGTAATATTGCATAACAGTTTGCACGGTCCGTTCAAACTTGCATGGCATGTTGGCGCAACTCTAAGTGACTTAGGTCTTAATAACGCTATGCATAAATTCAAAGACGAATTGGCTCTCAAGCATTGGTTGAAAGGATTAAAAGCTTTTTGTACGGATGAGATAACAGAAGAAGACAGTGATAGTTCTGATCAAAGTGGGAGCGATGAAGTTCCCCTGATAAAAGCAATCTTTTCTGATGAGTATCGTCAAACAGTTTTGAGCTACATTTTTCAGAAGAGTACAAAACAAGTAGAAGATAATTCTGACGGTGAAGTCAGTGGTAAAGGTGAAAAGATGGAAGACAGTTTGTCGTCTTCAACAGGGTTTTCAAAAGGAGTTAATTGTGAAATAGAAACAAGCAGTGATACAGATAATAGGGTAGGGACAGAAGACGGTAGTTTTAATAATGGTTTTTTTGAGTTCAATGTGGTTGGAAATGAACAGTTAAAAGACAGTGCAACGTCTTTAAAAGATAATAAAAAAATTGAGCCACTCGATGGTGATGAAACTGACTTGAAACAAGAGCTGGACAGTGCTGAAGATTATCTTCAATATTATATCCCACTTGATTATCAACAAAAACCAACAGCAATTCAATTGCAAGCGTTGCAAGAGAAAGCCATCACAAAAACAGATACAGTTTTTTTAAAAAAACTTGGCCTTTCAACGGCAAAGTGCTTGAAGAAAGGCCAATGGGGACGATTCTTGCAATTAAAGACTCTTAAAAGTGAGGCTCTTCAATATTTAAAGGGAGAGACCAATGAACTTTCTGGTCAATGTAAAAAATATTTATGCAATCTCACGTCAGACTTACGTGATAACTATCAAGAACAAAGAAGAAGTATTGAGAAAAATCATATCCAAGAAAATTATTCTTGGGAACGTGTAACATTAGAAAAGCGTTTAGACAGGGCGTTGAAGTTATTAAAAAAAGATGTGGTCCATAAATTTTATCAAGAATTTTGTCTCAAGGGTCTTGTATTGACTGAGAAGCAAATAGCTTGTGCTTTGTTTGAGGATTCTAATGCTCTAAACAGAAGTGTTCCGCATAATCTGAAGAATGATCTGACTCGTCTGCTTGGTAAATATCAGCGTGAATATCAGGAGAATCGTGAGAAATTCGAACGCATTTTTGAATTGACAAGGCATAAGACAGCAGAACTGAGATTACGTGATGCTGCTGCTTGTAAAGTCCAAGATTTGGATAAAAAGACCATAAAAGAGCTTGGTATTAGGAAATGGGACTATTTAAAATATGGAAATCTTTATGGAACGATGCGTGCAAAAAAACGTCAACAAAAAGTTTTACAGCATCTTAAAACAGTTAAATTGGACCAAGTAGAAAGTGATGGAAAAGCCGCTAAGTTCAATGTTCATCTTGAAAAAAAACTATCTTCAGTCGATACAGGGCTTGGCGTGCATTTTCAAGAGAAGTATAGAAATATTCAAGAGACTTTTAAATTACAAGCCTGGCAAGAGGCTCAGGTACGGCGTGTTGATACTCATAAAACTTTATTACGTTTGAGTCTGCTAACAGAGGTACGTAGCGACTTAAGCAATATAAATAGCGTTAAGGAGTTAAGAGAACATATTAGCAGAAATTGTAAAGACTGTGATTATGCGCAACGTAGCAGTGCTGAAAAAGCCGCAGCACTTGAGACAGCTCTTAAGCTTGTGCAAGATTCTCGTTTAATTGAGGAAAATGCAGCCAACCAAAAGAAGAAAGATCTCGAACGTGAGTTGGTGTTTTTACAAGATTATTTAAAGCTTTTACAGCAAGATGCAGATGCAGATGCAGCAGCGGGTGAGCGCATGACAACTTACGAACTTCATATAGCGGATCGTTATTTTAGTCAGAAGCTGAGCGGTTTAAAAGCGTTGTTGCATTCTATTGATCGTACGAGTGTCAATCAGGGTTTTGGTTCTGTTGCAAGGCATACAATGACACAAGAAGTCGAAAATTTTCTAGAGTGCTTCCCTGCTTTACATGGTAAGGAAAGCAAAGGGGTTAGTAGAGCTGTTTTTAATCATGAGATTAATCAGGGTGTGGTGATGCCATTAGAGCGTTTATTCAAAAATTTTGATGGTATAGAGGAGTTTATACCTTGGAAATTATTGCCGTCTTTTGTTGTTGCAGGTATTGTTTTAACGGTCCTGGGCATTGATTTTAGCAAGGTTGAAGGTTTAAAAATACTGGAAAAGTTTTATGATGTGATCACCAATGGAAATCAAATTGCTATCAGTGCTAATTTGATGAATGAATTGATTGATGGTTCATTGCATGCAGCGGAATTACTTCTTATTACAAAATATATGGTTGAAAAAGGGGAAAATGAAGCGGCTGAGGAAGTAAAAGACAGTATCAAGCAAATAGGTCCTAGTCTTGTACGTAAAGTCGCTTACCAAAATAATATGAGCGCACCGCAGTGTTTTAAGTCATTGCACTCTGATAATATTAGCTCATCATGGTCGGATTGTTTTGGAACCAGGTAATTTTCTGAGGTTTTGTGTGTATAATCATGTTAGGGAGTGTTAGATTTTATAAAAAGTAATGACAATAAAGCAAGATTTACGGTTTAGTATATGATAGAAAAAAAAAAGATTAAGGCGCAACAAAGGCAGTATGGAAAAGTAGCCAGAGCAAGTATTGCTCAAGAGGATCGTTTGTTGTGGGAGCAGAAAATTTTTCAGAAACTCATAGTGTTGCCTGAATTTATACAAGCCAGTTATGTATGTTTGTATTATTCTGTGGGTGACGAAGTGGATACTCGAAAGCTCATTCATCATTGTTTAAATAGAAATATGTGTGTTGCATTACCTAGAATTGAAGGCGCTCGAGCTATGCAATTTTATCCTGTGAGTGTTATTGAGGATTTGACATTGGGGAAATTTAATATTCCAGAGCCGAAAAAAACTCAACCTGTTAAACTTGATGCAACAGTTCTTGTGATTGCACCTATGGTTGTGTTTGATGAGCATTGTAATAGAGGCGGCATGGGTTGTGGATTTTATGATTCAATTTTTCTGGATATAAATTCAGTAGTCGTTGGGCTGGCTTTTGAAAATCAGAAGATTGAAAAAGTGGCTATGGAATCACATGATCAGGCTGTAAATGTGGTTGTTACTGAAGTAAAAGTATATCGTCGAAATCAATGAAAATAAAAGTTTAGGCGAAGTGCCTACTCACCTGCGCTGCGTGCTCAATAAAGATTTTTGACTCGTTACATACTCACGGCTAAGTCAAATGTTTTGCTATACATGATGTTTCTATTTTAGCCTCAATGGTTATTTTAGTCATGAAAGCTGAAAAATATTAATTCAATAATTTTTTGCTTTAATATAGTATTGCATTTTAGTTTTGTATGTTTAGGATTCAAGAGCATGAGTTTAGAGTTTAAAAATTATACATTTAAAAGTGAAGGTTATTTAAGAGGTCGTGATGAAGCCTTGCAGTTAGATCGATGGGCGAGTACTGATTTAATAAAGTTTGCTCAGGAGATGAAAAACCTATCTAGTGATGCGCGTATAAGACATAATGCAACAGCAGAGAACCTTAGAATAACCTCTGGAAAGGAGAGAATGAATGGGCCTTTAGGTTTGTTGGGTCCTTGTGCTGTTTCAACGGAGAATAAGCCTAGCTCTGATCTGCCAACAACTTGGAATTTAGATTGGTTTCAGAACGTAAGAGATCAAACAAGACCTTTATCATTTTTATCCAGTTTGTATCGATCAGTATATAAAACAGTCAGACGGCAGTCGATATTATATTTTTTAAATACATTACAAGCTATATTAAAGCATCAAAAAATATTAATAGAATGTAATGTTATTAGTTTGGGAGAACTTTTCAAACATCAAAGTCAAGCACCGTTAATTGAACATTTTTTTTCGAGTTTGTGTGAAATGCCAGGCGCATCAAAATTGGTTGCTTATGCGGTGTATATGTTGTATGCAAGTGGTGCGATTAATTTTGATGAATGCACTGGTAATAAAGATGGATTACAACATATGTTGCAAAGTGCTTTTCGCTTGATCTCTGAATTTTTATCTAGGATGAGAAGCTCGAGTGTTGAAAATAACATGAGTGGTCATGAAAAGTTTCAAGCTATGCACACTGTAAGGGTATATTTTGTTTTGTGTTTTTTGATGGATAAGCAAGACCCTCAATTTTCTCATGCTTTGAATGCTCTCAGTTGGGGCTATCCTACGGCTGATGGAGTTTTAGATGCACAAGGTGAGGACAGTGCAAATGGCACGCAAAAAAAGGTTTTTGTGGGGAATATATCTACTATTTTGAATGGAGATGTGATTAAGACCCATGCTTTTGTGGGAGAGTCAAAATATGCAAGGTATGAGAGTAGACTTTATGAACTTTTACGAGATTTTACTTTTGAACACACTCATAATGAGAATTGTGATGCCTTATTGTGGACGCAAGTCCTCAATTATGCACAGGCTTATGCGAGCAAAGTACAGGGGAAGGCAGGTGCACAGGCACAAGGTATTGCGTTGGCAACAAAATATAAGGGAGCTGCTGCGGTGATGGCAGTGATGGCTGTATTATTATGTGAAAATAATCAGAAGATTAATCAAGAGCACTTGAATTTGGCTACTATTTTTGGTGTGATAGCGCAATTGGCTGATGATTTAGAAGATAGAATACAAGATCAAAAGGAACAGACGCTTACTTTACCTAGAGTTTTTTTTGATAATAAGCGGAGACTAGATTTTTATGTGCGTCAAGTGATCAATACTATTCATTTTTTTCGGGAACGCCATTTGGAGTATTGCCCTCATATTGCAGAAAATCGATATAAAAGTGTTTTGGATATGTGTGAAGCTATGACTGTGGTTGCTATGGCGGCTGATTCAAAAAATTATACAGGTGAATTGGCTACTGGGTATTAGAAAAATATGGTTTTAAAATAGATACGTTTGCGTTGATACGAAAATATGTGACTGAGCTTGAGAATAATCCTGAATCTGCTTTGGATAGCAAAAAACTCATTGATTTGGTTGAAAAGGGTGTCGCTGAAATTTTAGCTATAGAGCAGCCAGCATCAAACACTTGGTTTGACAGTGTGTGTGGTTTGATTGACGCTGCTGCATATTCTTTGTTTTCTTTTCTGGGCAAGGTGTATACAATGCACCAGAGATTTTCTTTTGAGTCGAACATTTTGCCTCACTTGTTTTCAATAAAGCCTTGTTTACATTAAAAACGGATTAGCCGTTGGTCGGATTTCATATCCTTCACGAATATGAGAGACTGTTGCAGTTCAGTAATGATATTTTTTAGTCGAGTTGATAAACAACTTGCACACCTATGGTGTTGGCTGACCATTTATAGCGACCTTGTAAAATATTAGGTTCGATACTGGGTGTTAAGGATATTAAATCATTGGTAACATTGGCGGTAGCTTCTTTAAACTTAATATTGGCATAAGCAAAGTCAATGCTCAGATTTTCTGAAGGTTTATAGCTAGCACCTAAAGTTATCCAATTATTGTCACTACCTGAATAACCAGGTCGATGTAATTCATTGCTAGGTATAGGCGACTTTTCAGCAGCCCAGCCAGCTCGCAGAGTCCATTTTTTGCTATAACTGTAATTAATGCCTAGGTTGTAGGTCCAAACATTATTCCAGTCTTGCCTTTCTGCAGGCAATGGACCACTGTCAGCTATGATAAGTAATTCATCAAAGCGGCTCCATTTTGTCCATTGTGCACTTGCTAATAATTGCCATTTAGGTTTTATTTGATTGGAAAAAGAAAGATAGATATTTTCTGGTAAATTAATTTCGGCATGAGCATTTTCTTGAGTATCTGAAGCACCTGTTCCAGAGATTGCTAGATTACCTTCAAAAGTTAAGTCGATATTTGAACGCATTGATAGGCCTAATCTAGTACGATCGCTAACAGTAATAATTGTGCCTAAAGTATAAGCCAGTGCTAGATCATCACCTTCTATTCTAAGTAAGCCATCAGTAGATGTTGGGCCTGTAAAAATTGCTTGGCTAATGTCAGCATCAGCTGAAACTAAACTGAAGCCGATACCCAAAATAACTTGTTCATTCAGTTGATAAGCAAAAGAAGAATTGATATCAACCGTTAATAATTCTGATGTGGTAGTGTGGTAACGGCCAGTCCAGTTATTTCCATAATCGGTTGTTAAACCAAAGGGCGAAGTGATAGATAAACCAAATTTGAGAGTGTCGCTTATATCCATTTTATAATATAAATTTGGAACCAGAGCATTGTCTCCTGGATCAACTGAAGTGTCTCCAGAAATGGGTAGAGCGCCAAATCCAAAATCTAAAGTTGACCCTTGGTCTTGAAAAGACAGTTCAGGCATTATAAAATTCGCGCCTATTTGAATTTGTCTTTTGTCACGCAGCATTAATCCTGCAGGGTTATAAAACATATCAGATAAATCATCACCTGCAATGCCGCTGCCTGCGAACGCTCTTCCTAATCCAGTAACGCTGTGCTCATACAACTGAAATCCTCCAGCATGAAGTTTTTGTGCATATAAAAAAAACAATATTAAACTGAAAATAAGCAAACTAATCGTTCTTAACATTTTTAAGGTCCCATGCTTAGTAAAGATTGAACATTAATAAATTCAGTATTTTCTTAAAATTAAATATCTTTTTTTAAGAATAGATCTTTTAAAAAAACTATTATTTTTTTCTTGAATTTTTTAAAAGATGCTTATTTAATATGAAAAAACTATTTTGTTAATGGCGATGATATTTTCTTGACAGAATCAATAGTATGCATCAATCTTAATTGATCAATTAATAATTAATGCTAAGCTTGCTATGCTGGTTCTTTCCAACTTTATTCTTAAAGAAAAGTTATTTGAAAGCAGCGCTACAGAAGTGTTTCGTGCTAAGCCTTCAGATCAAGTTGATATTGATCAAGCAAGTGTCATTTTAAAAATACTTAAAGATGATGCTATTGGTAATAGTGAAATTAATCGCTATCGTCATGAATTTTCTATAATTAAGTCTTTAAGTAATCTAAATGGATCTATTAATGCTTATAGTCTAAATAAAGATGGTTGTTATTTATATATAGCTTTAGAGGATATAGGTGGTATTTCTCTAGAACAATTTATAGAGAATGAAAATGCTGATCTTCTTGATACTATAAAAATCGCGGAAAAAATAGCTGTATCATTGGGTGAAATTCATGATGCCCATGTTATACATCTTGATATAAATCCAAGTAATATCATTTATAATGTTAATTCAGAAGAGCTTAAAATTATAGATTTTGGATTGTCAACTGTATTGCCTGTAGAGGCTGTATCTTTATCAGCGCCCTCCAGTGTACAAGGGACTATAGAGTATATGTCACCTGAACAAACAGGGCGAATGAATCGTGCGACTGATTATCGTTCTGATCTATACTCTTTTGGTGCAACACTTCATACTTTATTTACAGGAAGCTATTTATTTCCCAGTCGTGATCCACTGGAATTGTTGCATTCTCATATAGCGTGTGAACCAAAACCCTTGCATCATATTAATAATAATATACCAATTCAACTTTCAAATATTATTGCAAAATTACTTAATAAAAATGCAGAAGATCGTTATCAAAGTGCAATAGGTGTCGCCTATGATCTTAAAAAGTGTTATAAACTTTTTAAAAAAAATAAGGGCATTGATGAGTTTCAGTTAGCACAACATGATAAGCCTATTCGGTCTTTGCAATTATCTCAACACTTGTATGGAAGATCCGAACAAATTCAGAGTCTATTAAAATATTATGATATGACTCAAGAAGGCAGTAAGTCTTTTGTAGTGATTGAAGGTTCAGCAGGAATTGGAAAAAGCTCTATTGTTAAAGAGTTGTATAAACCGATTACAATGAGCCATGGTTATTTTATTGGTGGGAAATTTAATCAGTTTGAAACCAATACACCGTACCAAGGTTTTATCAATGCGTTTACTGAATTGGCGAATTTTATTTTCAGTGAGTCCAAAAATCAACTTGAAAAGTGGAGAAATAATCTTCAAGAATCACTGTCAGTTCATGGAAAAGTGATTACTGATTTGGTTCCTAAGTTTGAGTCTATTATTGGGCCCCAGCCTCCATTAAAAAAAATAGATGCTTCTCAAGCTAAAAATCGTTTCAATGAAATTATCATTAAATTTATAAAAGCTTGTGCTCAACCTGAACATCCTATTGTAATGTTTTTGGATGATTTACAATGGGCTGATAAAGGATCTATGTTATTATTACGTAATATTTTATTTTCCAAAGATATAAAATATTTTATGATTATTGGTGCCTGTCGTAGTGAGGAGATAGTAACGAAAAAAATATTGAATGAAATGAAAGATCAAAAAAATTTTGAAAAATTGCATTTGAATATAGAACCTTTAACTCTTGATGCTATAAAAGCATGGCTTTTGGATACGTTTAGTGGGCCAAAAAAAAATATAGAATCTCTGGCAACAGTCATTTTAGATAAAACAGGTGGCAACCCGTTTTTTATAGAAGAATTTTTTTATTCGTTGGTGAATGAAGGTATTTTGTCATTTGATACTTCTCAAGAGCAATGGGCTTGGTGTCAAGATAAAATTGAAGAATTTAATATTACTAACAATGTTGTTGATTTGCTCACAAAAAAATTAACAAGTTTGTCGAAAGATTCGCAGTCTCTTTTACAAATAGCAGCAACTATTGGTGGCCAATTTAATTTATTACTGCTTTCTAAGATTTATCAGAGAAAAATGGTCGATGTCGTTCATATGTTATTGGAGCCTTTAAAAGTAGGTTTAATTGTGCCTGAGAATAAGTTCTATAAGATAGCGAAATTTCTTGATGAAGATGATGATAGGGTTGGTCATATTAATTATAAATTTGCACATGACAGAATTCAGCAGGCAGCGTATCAAATGTTACCAATTCAAGAAAGACAAAGCATACATTGGCGTATTGGAAAAACACTTTTATCAGATTCAGTTTTGTCAGACAGAAAATATTTTTTTTATACAGTTAATCAGTTAAACCAAGGCTTTGACTGTCATCAATATCAATCGGAAAAAGATAACTTAGCTAGGTTGAATTTGTTGGCTGCTAAGCATGCTAAATCAGCAGTTGCGCATCAAGCAGCAGCTGATTATTGTAATTGTTGTCTGAATTTGCTTGATGCATCAGCTTGGCAGTATGAGCCTGACTTAACTTTTGAAGCTTATTTGCTTGCAGCTGAATCGGCTTACTTAGTTGGTTTAATTGGTGAAATTGATGGTTTTATTGACAAAATTTTATTTCATATAAAAGCCCCTGCTAAATGTGTTCAGGCATTGAATATTCGTTTAGTACATTATAGTACTCAAGAAAAACACTTTGACGCGCTAAATGTTTTTCATAAAATAATGTGTTTGCTTGGTTATCCTTTGCCTCGCAACCCTTCTTTTATAAGACTTTTATTAGAATTGTTGAAAACAGTTTTTATGTTGAAGCGGTATTCTCTAGAAAATATTTCTAAATTGCCTATGAATCATAATGAGCATATGGATGCTGTACAAAGTTCATTAGTTAGAGGGAGTTCATCGGCTTATTTTTCAGACCCTAATTTGGCTCCAATCGTAATATTTCGTCAAATTCAATATTCTCTTTTATATGGTAAAACCGCTAATACACCATTCGCTTTGGCAGCTTATAGTGGAGGTTTTTTATGTTCACAAATGAGACTGTATAATAAAGGGCATGAATACGCTCAATTGTCTCTAAAAATGTCTGATCAGCAAGAGAATAATTGTTTTGAAGGCCGCACAAAATCTATCATTGCTTTATTTGTTTTACCCTGGCAAGGTCATTTAGAAAAAACTCTTGCGCCTTTAAAAGATTCTTATGAAAAGTGCCTGGAAGATGGGGATATGGAGTATTTTTCATATTCTATAGCTGAATATCAATATAATACAATTATGACGGGTAGAAATTTGTCAGAATTAGATGATGAAACCCAAGAATATTTGGCTTTAATGAAGCGGTTTGGTTTAACTGCGATGATGTATGAAATAACGCTATATAGTGTGATAGTTCGTCAATTTATCAATGATTTTAACAGCTTGGAAGAGGTTGTTGAAGGTGATTTGAAAGTTTATATGTCGTTAATTGAGCGCTCTCAATTTTCTCAAGAAGGCCTTTGCTATCATTATTATTTTTGTATTTTGATGTTAGCATGTTTCTTTAATTATCCTGAAGAGGGTATGAGTGCTGCATTAAAATTGCGTAAGCACGTACCTGTACAAAGTTTTAATTCTCGTTTGTCGTATTATTATTGTGCATTAATACAAGCGCAATATGCAGATGGTAAACCTTATTGGATCAAACAAAAATGTATATTAACTATCAAACGTTATTTGAAAAAATTACATAAATTACCGGTGTCTACTAAAGTGAATTTTGAGCAAAAAATTGTTCTGCTTGAAGCCGAAGTGTTGCGCTTAAAAGGCTGTTTCAGTCAGGCAATGATCGGCTATGATGAGGCGATAAAGTTAGCAAAGAAAAATAATTATGTTAATGATGAGGCTATTATAAATGAACGTGCTGGAAGGTTGTATTTTCAAATTGGTCTTGGAAATATAGCTGATGTTTATTTGAAACAGGCAAAATTTGCTTATGAATATTGGGGGGCATCAGCTAAAGTTCGAATGTTAAGGGGAGAGTTCGGAGATTTCACCCCTGAATATATTTCAGATATAAAGACGTCAAAAACAGATTATAATATCAATGTTGATTTGGGTGCATTACGGCGTACGGCAAAAGCCATTGCAGAAGAAAGTACAGAAGAGGGAATTATTCATAAAGCACTATCAATTGCTATACGATTTGCAGGAGCGCAAGGAGGGACTTTATTATTGTATAGTGAGGGTGAATTTAGTGTTTCTGCTGAAGCTTTTATTCAGAAAGGCAATATTGTTATTCAGAAACCCAATTCACTTGAGAGTTGTGTTTATTTATGTATGCCAGTCATTGATTATGCCAAGCATAGTTTGGATAGTGTGGTCATTAGTGATGCTCAAAAACAAAACTCACAAGTTCCGGGTTTAAGTAAATGTGATTATATTTATAAAAAACAGGTGAAATCTATTTTGTGTGCGCCTTTAGTATCAGGTGATCAGTCTCAGCATAATTTGCTGGGCATGATTTATTTGGAAAATAATCATATAACTGACAGTTTTAGGCAAGATCATATTGAGACTTTAGAGGTTATTTGTGTTTCGGCAGCTTCAAGATTAAAATTAGCCCGACAAGCAATAATCGATGGGTTGACGGGCCTGTATAATAGAGCATATTTCCAAACATCATTACAACAAGTTTTTGATTCAACCCTTCAAAATACGGTCAATAAAAACTTAAGTATAGCTTTGGCTGATATTGATCATTTTAAAAAATTTAATGATGAATGGGGTCATCAGTTGGGCGACGCTGTATTGCAGCATGTTTCTTATGTCATTAAGAATAGTTGTCGAGGTACAGATATCGTTGCCCGTTATGGTGGAGAAGAGATTGTTGTGATCATGCCTGGTACTGATGCAAATTCTGCATTGTTAGCAGCCCAACGGATATTAAAAAATATCCAAGAAAATATTTTTGTTTTTGATGAAAAGCAACATCCAGTAACCATTAGCTTGGGGTTGTCGACATTTGATGATACTATGCGCGAGCCGAAGGATTTTATTAGAAAAGCTGATGAAGCACTTTATCAAGCGAAAGAAAATGGCCGTAATCAAGTATGCATCGCCTCAACACAATAAGGAGGAGCTGGCTCACTTTATTCACATTAAAAAACGATTAGCCGTTGGTGGAATTTGATGCCTCAAGCCTGTAGCTAAATGATTAGCTTCCATACCAATGCAATAGTTATGAGAGACTGTTGCAGTGGTAGTTGTTTTTTCATAGAGTATCTTTTCAGCAATCGCATTGGCTATCATATCAGTAGACTCTTGCGTTTGCTGACTGCATTTGAAAATGCTTTCTAAAGTATCTGCAATAGCTAAGGTTTTGCGTTCGATATCTGCTGCTGAATAGCCCAGTTTCTCCATGCCGACCATGATAAGGCCACCTGCATTAATTACATAATCTGGCGCATATAAAATACCTGTTTCATGTAGAGCGCTTGTTATAGCAGTAGATACTACAGGATTGTTAGCGGCTCCTGCTACAATCGAGCACTTAAGTTCAGAGACTGTTGTTTCGTTTATAATGTTACCATAGGCGCAAGGTGCAAATACATCACAAGGTATTTTATGAATCTCTTCAGGTGCTACAATCTGTGCATCATACAATTTAGCTATTTTTTTTGTGCGATTTGGGTTGATGTCCGAAATAATCAGTTTAGCGCCGGCTTTTTTCAGCAGCATAGCTAAAATTGAACCAACATGACCGAGACCCTGGATGCATATTGTGATGTTGTGTAGGTTATCTTCTTGTAGCTGGTGAGAGACCGCACATTTAATTCCATTAAAAACACCCAGGGCTGTATTGGGGCTGGGATCTTTATTGCGATGGCTGGTGGCAGTGACATAAGATGTGGTGTGGGCAACAATGTCCATATCCATGGGGCTGGTACCACTGTCTACTGAAGTGATGTAGCGTCCGCCCAGAGACTCTATAAATTCTCCAAACTTTCTTAAAAGTGCTGTGCGATCTATGAGGTTTTTGGGATGCAAGATGACAGCTTTGCCACCGCCCAATGGTAGTCCAGCTAGAGCTGCTTTGTAACTCATTCCTTGGGCTAGGCGAATTGCATCGTGCAATGCTTTCGTTTCGTTTTCATACGGAATAAATCGACACCCTCCTAGAGCAGGGCCTAGCCGAGTGTTGTGGATAGCAATGAAAGCACGTAGTTGTGTAGCTGTATCTTGTGTAACATGTAGCTCATTGAGATGTGCTTGTTCTATTGTGTCGAACATGGCTAATCTCCTTTAACAAGCCTTTAGATGAAAAGCTTATTTTGTAATGAAATTATACATGCCTATAACATTTACTATACGCTTTTATAAGGTAAAAGAAAAGACTATAGATTAAAGAGATACATTTTCTTTTTTTAATTGTGCGAGTAACTTTTTTACTGGCGCAGCTAAGCCGATGTTGGGAGGGCAATGTAAGTCATACCAAAGGTGTGATTTTGAAGCTTTTAACTGGGAGAAAGATTGAGCTGATAAAGTTATTGGAGTAATTTCTAAGTGATAATGCGTAAAGGAATGTTTTAAGGTAGGCCATGGCAGTAGCTTAGGTCTTTTTATTTGAAAGAAATTTTTACAGGCCGCTGTGGTTTCTTTTAAGGTTTGGTATTCGGGAAAGCTCCATAAACCACCCCAAATGCCTGAAGAGGGGCGTTTTTCTAAAAATACCCGCTGTTTTTGATCTGTTAACATGAGCATGTAACAGTTTTGTGTGGGTTTTTCTTTTTTAGGTTTTGAGTGTGGATATCGATTTTGTAAACCCAGCTTATAGGCTTTACAAAATTTTTGTATGGGGCATAACAAACAGTTGGGCTGAGAGCGTACGCATATGGTTGCTCCAAGATCCATCATGGCCTGATTGTACTGACGTGCCGCATGCTCTGGTGTGTAATGATCGGCTAAAGCCCAAAGTTGCTTCTGTGTGCTTGCTGCTTGTGGCCAGCCTTCGACAGTATGTACCCGAGCGAGTACCCGCTTTACATTACCGTCTAACAGTGTTGCCTTAATATTTTTACTTAGGCTTAAAATGGCTCCGGCCGTGGATTTACCAATACCTGGTAGTGCTATTAGTTCTGCTAAGGTCAATGGAAATATGCCTCGATGTTTGTGTGAAATAATGCTGGCGCATTTGTGCAAATTACGCGCGCGCGCATAATAGCCTAAACCTGTCCAATGGTGTAAGACTTCATCAAGCTCTGCGTGGGCTAACGCTTTTACTGTAGGAAATCGTGACATAAAGCGTTGGTAAAAGGGAATAACCGTATTGACCTGAGTTTGTTGTAGCATAATCTCTGAGACCCAAACTCGATAGGGGGTAGGTTGGTGTTGCCAGGGTAAGTTTTTCCTTCCTTCTGCTTCGAACCACTGTAGTATTTGCTGAATAAAGGGTTTGCGTGGAGCTTTTGTGCTGGTTTTACTAGGCATTTTCTGTTGTTGGTTTTTAAAGGATGATTATCGTATAATACGCGTTCAATAGAGAACAGTTCGTTAGGGAGTTTTTTATGTTTGAGCGTAAAGCAGTTGTAGACCGCCAGACTCAAGAAACACAGATATCTGTTTCTGTGAATTTTGAGGGCAGTGGCCGGGGACAGTTTAGCACAGGTTTGCCGTTTCTAGAACATATGCTTGATCAAATTGCGCGTCATGGTTTGATCGATTTGACTGTGAAAGCTCAAGGTGATTTGGAAATTGACGCTCATCATACTGTTGAGGATATTGGTATTACTTTGGGGCAGGCTTGTAAGCAAGCTTGGGGGGATAAAGCGGGATTGTGTCGTTATGGCCATGCTTATGTGCCTTTAGATGAAGCTTTGTCAAGAGTGGTGCTGGATTTGTCTGGGCGCCCAGGTTTATATATGGATGTGGAGTTTACTCGTTCTCAAGTGGGTGGTTTTGATGTGGATCTGTTTCACGAATTTTTTCAAGGCTTGGTGAATCATGCGATGATTACCTTGCATATTGACAGTTTAAAAGCGAGTAATGCTCACCATCAAGTAGAAACTATTTTTAAAGCTTTTGGGCGTGCCTTAAGAATGGCTGTGACCTTTGATTCTCGTGTGGGGCAGCAAGTGCCTTCGACCAAGGGTATTTTATAGTGATGTCACAGACGATTGCGATTATTGATTATGATATGGGTAATTTGCATTCGGTTGCTAAAGCGCTTGTCAAAGTGGTAGATCGCTCATCGCGAGTGATTGTTGTTACTGAACCGAAGCAATTATTAGCAGCAGATCGTGTCGTTTTTCCTGGAGTGGGTGCTATTAAAGATTGCATGTGTACCCTACAGGCACGTGATTGGGTGTTTGCGATCGAGCAGGCTTTACAACAAAAGCCTTTTTTAGCGATTTGTGTTGGTTTGCAGGCTTTGATGCAGCATAGTACAGAAAACGAAGGTGTAGATTGTTTAGGGTTTTTCTCAGGACAAGTGCAGCATTTGTCGGTGCAGATGCCTGCAAATGTTTCTTTAAAAGTGCCTCATATGGGTTGGAATCAAGTGAGTATTGAGCGTTCTCATGTGTTGTGGAATAATATTTCAAACCTTAGCCGTTTTTATTTTGTTCATAGTTACTTTGTAAAGGCGCAGACCCTAGATGTTAGACAAGCAACGGTAGAATATGGACATCAGTTTGATTGTGTGTTAGCGAAGGATAATGTTTTTGCTGTGCAATTTCATCCAGAAAAAAGTCAGCGGCATGGGTTACAGTTGTTGCAAAATTTTGTGCAATGGAAAGTTGAATAGAGGTAAGATGACAAGGGGCTTTAACCTGTCCCAGAAAAGGACCGTTTAAAAGGAACAACTTAAACCTTTAACCTGTTGATATTATTGGTATTTATCCTACAGATAGAATCTACTTGCAATGTACGCCAATATGGCGTACATTAGAAAGATGGATATGCAACAACATACTACGAGTAAAAACGAACGCATAGCTGCGCGTGTTAGCAAAGAGCATAAATCTTTGTTTGAGCAAGCCGCACGTTTGCGTGGCTTATCCCTTACGGATTTTATGACGAATTCTGCTTATGACGAAGCACTGAGGGTTTTAGAGCAGCATGAAACCATTATTAGCTTGAGTGCTTCGGACAGCTCACACTTTGTAGATGCAGTATTGAATCCACGCCAGAAAGAAGATTTACCTGTATTATCCGATGCCTTTGAACACCACCACCCTAGCAAGGGGTAGTGAGTGCCAAAGTTTCGTATAACAACACTGAATAAGCAGTATGATCGCTCTTCATTCTCATGTGGAAACGATGCGTTAGATAACTATCTTACACGCCAAGCATCACAGGATATAAAACGTAAAACTGCAGCAGTCTTCGTGCTAACGGAGCATGATAAGGCTGAAGTTAAGGCATATTATACGCTGTCAGCTACTACACTACTCTTACATGACTTGCCCGAATCTCTGCAAAAAAAACTCCCAAAATACCCTTCATTACCTGCAACGTTAATTGGTCGGTTAGCTGTGGACAAAACTCTACAGGGTGAAGGGATCGGCAAGCGATTGCTTATCGATGCCCTTTATCGCGCATGGGATCATTCACGTGAAATCGCATCTATGGCAGTTATCGTCGACGCAATAGATGGTGACGCTATCCTCTTTTATAAGCATTACCATTTCTTGTCACTTCAAGGGCACTCACATAAATTATTTTTACCCATGAAAGAAATTGAGCAGCTTGTCATGCCTTAGTTTTATAGTGTCCTATCAAACGACCATTTAACGGTACTGCCAAGTTATTTTAATATATTGGTTTAATTGATTTTCGGAAAGCTGCCTCTTCACCTTAGGAGGGGTTGGTCGGAGTCCTAGCATATGCACAGCTGTGCATATGCTAGGATCGTGGCCGAACCTCAATATGTCACTTGTTTTTTGTGTTGCATTTGTCTTCTAACTGATCCAATAGTTGCCTTGTTTTTTCCGGTATGATTTCGTTTTCTATCGTTTTTAAAATACCAATTGCTTGATTTGTTAGTGTCAAAGCTTGTTCGAAGTCTTGTTCTGATTCGTGCAGTTGTGCTAGGTGTCCAAGTGTTATAATTTCATTTCTACGGTCACCAAGCTGCTGGTGAATGTCTAGACTACTTTGATATGATTTTTTTGCCTCCCAAAACCGTCCTTGATTGGCATAGACTAAGCCGAGGTTTCTTAAAGATACCCCTTTTCCAGCACGATCATCGAGCTCTTTGTAGATCTTGAGGCTCTGTTGGTACAGAACTTCTGCCTCTGACCATCGTGCCTGCTGGGTGTTGATCGATCCAAGATTATTGAGTGTTGCTGCCTCGCTGTCACGTTCACCTAGCTTTTGGAAGAGTTCTAAATTTTGCTGATAGAATTTTTTTACTTCTGACAACTTTTCTTGGTGCTCTTGATGCCCCTGGTGCGCATAGAGATTGCCAAGGTTAAGATTGTTCAGCATAGCTGCTTCATTGATTTGATCGCCTATTTCTTTGTGAATGGCTAAGCTCTTTTTATAGTATTCCTCAGCTTGTTTCCATTTCTCCTGATGGCTGTAGATATTTCCAATTTGTCCAAGGGTTGCACCTTCCCCGGCCTTATCCTCGATCTGTTTGTAACATTCTAGGCTTCGCTGATACAGTTGCTCTGCATCATGCCATCTGCCTAATGTATAGTACAGTTCTCCCAACCGATTACGTAGTTGTGCCTCTGTTCTTAGATTATGTTTTGTTTGTTCGAGCTGTTGGTTGTCTGACAGTAAACGTTTAATTGTGTGGGTGCGCTCACTTTTCTCATCCAGCGAAAGATTGGCTGTTTTCCAGTTACCACCTAACGTTAATGATTGTGTTGAGATGGAGGTATTTTCTGGCATAGCGGCAAAGTGGTAGATGCCGGAGCGCACTGAGAAAAAGTCAGGTGCGCCTTGAGTGATTGCAGTGATGATATACTCTGATATCCATAAGACTAATGGGCATGTTAGAGTGACTCCAAATGAGTTTCGGGCAGCATTGAGATTGGCTACGAAGGGTGTTGTATAGGCTTTTTCAGCGGTTGAGAAGGAATATTCAAGCCCTGAAATCAATATTGCATCGTAGGGTGGATTACTTGTATCAGTTCTATTTAATTCATCAAGTAGGTGAGAGATGGCTTTTTTGAAATGGATCTCTTTAAAGTGAAAATTTGGAAATTGTGCTTTTAGTTCAGTAATCAGAAAGTGTTGGGTGCTGGGTTGATTGCAGCAGGCAAAAAGAAGGCTAAAACCATCGGCTAATTCTATAGCACGTGCTAAGGCCCTTAATTCGGTATTTCTATCGAGTAAGTTGGGTGTTAATGGGTCATCAATGGGTAAATTGATTTTGCTCATGCTTGTTGTTCAAGAACTTTTTTGTTCTCTTTGAATTTGCGTAACTGTCTTACAATAGGGTTGACCGCATACCATGGTTCAGCAACAGTGAAGACATCTTCATTGTCACCATTGATGTATTCAAGCACACTGAGGTTGTCTAGCATGGCCATGTAGTCTTCGTCTTCACTTGGAATCATTTGGTCTTCTGAGTTGTCAAGCACCGCAAGTTTCTTCCAGTGAGTTGTAGGAATTGATGTGCTGTAGGTGCGCACAGTTTGCTGAATGGCCAATTGTGCTGCTTTGAGTGAGATGGGAATATTGTCAGCGTAAGTACAAGCATTTTGAATAAAAACCATTAAGTTCCGAATATGACCACCGCTGTAGGTTAGTAGAAAGTCGATAGCTTCTGTTTCAAAGGCATGAGTTAACAAAAGTTCATTTCCCAAATGCTTTTGCAGCAGCTCACGCATGCAATGGTGCCCTGTATGAAACGGCTCTTGTGTGCCACGTCGTATCACTTTAACCATAGGTAGTACAAAGGGGTTATCACCATAACGTTGTCCTAACTGTGGCCCATCTGCTCGTACAAGTCTTAGCGGTACTGTATAGATCACATGTGCTTCGAGCCCTGTCAATTGCGGTGCTCGTTCTATGAAGAGTTCTCGTTGAGAGGCAAGGCCTTCTTCTCGCTCTGCAAAGCCGATAATTTTCTCTAAATTATCTAATATCAGGACAAAGTCATGGATTTCTGGCTTTACTTTTTGAATTTCCATGCGTGCTTGGCTGAAAAGGATGTTGATTTCTTGTAATATTGTGGAAATTTTTGGGTTTAATGAGTTACGGACTTTTTTGCGAACATCAGGGTCTTTTTTCAGACGTTGGATATCTGCTTTTGCACCTGGCAGTGTCAGTTGTATCTTTTGGAAGTCGACTTGACTGAGAAAGAAACTTTTAATCTCATTAAGCTTTTGGGTGAAGTAGTTATCTTGAAGCTCTATTTTGAGCTTATCCCGTAATGTTGCTGCTAATTCTGTTACGATCGCAAGCATAATATCAGTGATATCAGTGTCATAGTCATCGATGTAATCGTTGGCATTCAGCAAAATAGGGAAATAGATTTTTTCACTGGGTGTGGTTGGGTTGGCTAGGGTGTGACACAATTGCCCCAGGTCTGAAGACTTACCGCAGCCAATATGGCCTGTAAATAAGAAGCGAATAAAGTGGCTGTCTTCTATAAGAGCGAGGCGACGTTGAAATTCTTGTACTAATACGTGACTGCCACGAGCTTTTGAACAGTCAAAATAACACTCTGAAGCTGCAGGCTTGTAGGGGTTACAAGCATTGTATATATGTTTAATGGGGTTCTCCATTGTGTTCTCCATTTCAAAAATCTGTATTATTGTAACATGTTGGATTGTTTATGAAAGACAAACTGATTATTATCTGCTAGATTTTCTGTCTAAACTTTAACCTGTTTTGGGAGGCGTTGAAGTTTTTAATAGGGAGTTTTTTTATATAGAGAACGGCAATATTTTAAATAAAAACACTGATAAAATTATTAGGGTTTTGATTACTGGTATTACCGACTAAAGCTGTTTGAAAAGCAGAGTCAGTGAGTTTATCAACATCTTCATAAATCTTTTTAAATCGATCCAGTGCTGTTTCTTGTGTGGGTTGTGGTCCTATAAATTGCTGCTTTTGTTCTGTTTCTTCTTTTTCTTTTGTTTGGGGTTCAGTTTCTTCAGAATTCAAGGTAGTATTGTTGATTTGTTGGTTTTCATTTGTTTTGGTTTGTTCTGATAGATTGTTTCCTCCTTCTTCAATTTCATTTGGTTTTGAAGCAGTTTTTTCTTGATTAATTTCAATTTGTGCTTGTGCAGCTAATTGAGCAGCTTCTGCTGCAACTTGCCTATCTTGTGCTGAAGGCTCGCTAGGAGCTAAAGCGGCACGCCTTATTACCCGGGCTTTCTCTAGAGTTTTTTCAGGGCTTTCTTCTTTAGAAATGTCAATGTCAACGCTGCCTGAAGTCGCATAGTTTCTACCGTCAGGTCCACGAGTGTAATCATATTGAGGACTACCAGCGAATTGCCCTGCTGTTGCGGCATGTGCTTGTTCGTGTTGTCTTACTTCTTGGTCACGTGCTTGTAGTTGTCTGATTACAGCGTTTTTTTCTTCTTCTTTAATTTTTTGCTTTTGTTGTTTTTCTTGTTCTTCAGTTTTGCTTTGAATTTGAGGAGTATCATGATCGGCAGTTTGGTTGTTTTTTTCTGAGGTTTTATTTGTGTTATTGTCGTTAGGGTTCAGTCGATTGTTTTCTGGTTGATCACTCTCAATTTTTTTGTTTTGTTTAACCGGCGGAATGCTGTTTGTAGCATTGTTTAATGTTTTCCCCTCAGAGTGTGTATTGAGTTTATGTGTTGTGGAAAGGGTTGGTTGGACACTATTGTGCCCTCTGTTGTGAGAAGATGAAATATGTAGACTGTCATTAAGTTGCATTACAGACCACCAATTTGCTCTCTTAAACCTCTATGTCGATTTTGAGGAGGCTTCCTACCATGCGAGACTCAGTTTCAATCACTTTTGCTGAGGCTTTAACTTGCAATTCACTTTGGGTTAACCCTACGACGTCAGCAGCGGTACTGGAAATATCTTGTGGGCCTTCTGCAGTACCATAGTGACTGATACGAGTAGCGTGGGTTTGAAACTGTTCAAACCCTCGTTGTACACCTTGCAAGCCTGTAGATGAAATGAGCCCTGTTGACATAAGTAATACCGCCGAGTCTTATAAAATATAGATGACTTCCTATAGTATAAATTGTAGTCATTTAGAATAGGCTGTGGGATTCATGTTGGAATAATTTGCCATAAAGCGAATTGTTACCATAGCTAAATGGAACCAGGTTCACACTTGTGTTTGAAATTTGGCAGAAGTTTGCGTCAAAATTTGGTATTTTGACTTTTATTAAGCTGTGTAGAATGGATGAAATTTGAGTGTTGCATAGGGTGTTTAGCTATACTGCTTTGTGTACTGGCTAGGCCTTCGGGTAAGGTGGGAGTAATATAATAAATGAAACTGTTTTTAAAACTAATGGTTACAACTGTAGTAATTTCTTCTTTTGGGCCTTTTTTTCTCAAAGGGCCCAATGGTCAACCTTTGATGCAGTTGTCGGATTTGAATTTGCCTAACCCAGTGAATTGGTTGGGTCAGCTTAAAGGTTTGACGGCAGAGCCGACTGTGACTGATGTACACTCTGATGCAGTGGCAAGTTTAACGGCGAGTGGTCAGAAGTTTTATAAGTGGAAGGATGCTAATGGAATATGGCAGTTTACAACTGTTGCGCCAGTCAATCAAAACTTTGATACGGTGATGACAGATCCTGATGCAAATGTGATTCAAGCTTTATCACAAGATACGATTAATGAAACTTTAGGAGTACAAGTGGCTGCAGAGAATCCTGATACACAAAAGGGGTTAGAGTCTGCGGCTGATGCTTTAACAGCAACAACGATTCCCATTAAGCAAATTCCTAAGTTGCTAGATGATGCTAAGAAAGCGCGGGTTATAATGGAGCAAAGAAATGAGATATTAGATCAGCTTTAGGAACGAGCACGAAATAAATTCCTGTTTATACGCGGGACTATTTTTTGCTATCAAGGCGAGAAAATGGGCGCATAGTTATTCTATGTAACCATTTTCATCAACGCAGATAGCGAGAAATAAGACAAGTATAAACAGGAATTTATTTCGTGCTCGTTCCTTAGTATACTCTACATTAATCCGTTGCTAAATTTGAAATGCTGATTTATATACGTACCAACTCATAACAAGGCTGGTAACTTTTTTGGCCTAATTTCATGCGCCCTTGTTGGACAAAACTTTTGAGTAACTCATCCAGCAGCTGCATGATTTTGATATCTCCCTGAATCTTATAAGGTCCTTGCTCCTCAATTCTACGAATGCCAGAATCTTTAACGTTGCCAGAAACGACAGCAGAGAAAATACATCTAAGATGAGCTGCTAGGATCGGAGTATCTAGGTCTTGGCTGATTTCTAATTGAGTAATTTGTTCATGCGTGGGCTCAAACGGTTGTTGAAAAACGTGGGGGATGTTCAAAAGCCAGTTAAAGTAATAGGCATCTTTATGTTTTCTTCGATAAGTAAAGACTTCTGTTATTCCTTTTTTTATTGTGCGTGCTACTTTTGGGGCGTCTCCAATAATAATTTCGTAGCAGTGTGCGGCTTTGTGTCCTAGTGTTTTTTTAATAAATTGATCAATATGTTCAAAGTATGCTCGGCTTGATTCTGGTGCAGTGAAAATTAATGGGAAGGGTAAACTTGTATTTTTGCTATGTAGTAGAATACCCAGTAAATATAGAATTTCTTCTGCTGTGCCAACGCCTCCAGGAAAAACGATGATGCCGTGGCCGACACGGACAAAGGCCTCCAAGCGTTTTTCAATATCAGGTAAAATGACCAGTTCGTTAACAATAGGGTTTGGGGGTTCAGCTGCAATGATGCCAGGCTCAGTCAAGCCAATAAAGCGACCTTGTGGTAAATGCTGTTTTGCACGCCCGATTGTAGCCCCTTTCATAGGCCCTTTCATGGCCCCGGGACCACATCCTGTGCCAATGTTCAGGTCTCTTAAGCCTAATTCGTAGCCGACTTTTTTTGTGTATTCATATTCTGCTCTTGAGATAGAGTGCCCACCCCAGCATATGATCAAAGGGCTGTTTTGTCCTGTTTTGAGAATGTCAGCATGTCTGAGTACTCTAAATACGGCATCGGTTGTAGCCGTATTGGAGTCTAAGTGTTTGTGTGGATTTTTGATTGCTTTATGGTTATAGAGTATGTCTCTTAAGACAGAGAATAAGTGCTCCCTAATACCATGAATGATTTCGCCGTCTACAAATGCAGTTTCAGGTGCGTTGTATAAAGCCAGTTTAATCCCCCTAGATTGCTGAATGACTTCAATATCATAATTGTGGTGTGCTTCTAAGACGGCTTTTGCGTCATCTTCCATGGCGCCGGAGTTTAGTACAGCTAAAGTGCAGCGTCTAAATAAAGGGTAGAGTTCTGTGTGTCCTACTTTAAGTAGGTCTTGTACTTCATCAGGAGATAGTAAACTCATAATTTTGCCAGGTGCAATCCGTGCATCTACTTTGACCTGTGTGCTCTTATATGAGGTGCTGTGTGGTTTTGAGGGGGGGGGCATAATTCCTTCCGTGTGTTTGGTAAATTAAGGCGTTTAAGGCTGCTTGGTCTAAAGCTATTTTAACCTATTGATTAGTATAGAATATTTTGTCTGGTTTGCCCAGCCTAGAATAATATGTAACCTATTGATTTTTCATGCGCTAGTCTTGTCTAAAGCTGATACCTTAGTGCAGAGAACTGGTTGCACCTTAGCGATTGCTCAAGTACGTTTAAATAAGGGCATTGTTGTTGTGGAATTGCTTATTGTGAGAGGTATTTGTGAGAAAATGGGTTCTTTTTGCCATTAGTGCATGTGTGGGCCTGATCGTTTTAGCTGTTGGTGTTGGCTATTATTATTCTAGTTTGTATTCGTTAGAAAAAAGCAGTCCTTTGGTGGTTTCTTTACCTTCATTCTTGTTGCCTTCTCAATATCGTCCGTATGAGGGGCCTCATCCTATGTATTTAGACCGAGGTTTAGATCCTTTTGTTTATCCTATTCGTATTGGGCAAGTGGGTCCGCATCAGCCTTTGTTTTCGGGCCCTTTACAATATCCTTTTTTATGTGAAGTTGAACAATCTGGTTTAGGTCAACCTTTAGTGGACAATCATGAGCGTGTTGGGGTGGCAGTGTATCAAACGCATCCTCAAATGAAGGAAAAAACACATGTGATCACCGGGTACAGTCAAGACTGTTTATTACCTACAAAAGCGTTTTATTACTATAACAAAGTAGGTACTGATTTGTTTTTTCCACTAGAAAAAGCGACAGATGATATTGCAAAAATAAAAATTAATGGAAAAGAGATAGATTTTGTGGTGCGTGTTGAGGTAGGCACGATTAATCGTTTTATTTACTCTCTTGCTGTGATCAGAGGCATGGATGAGGATTTAGCAAAACCTAATGGATTGCATTGGAATTCAAAATTGATCTATCAATTTCGAGGAGGTGTGGGCATAGGTAAACGCCAGGGAAAATTAAAGCCTTCAAGTTTTTTAGGGAGAAGAAAGGATTTGCTTGAGCAAGGTTATGCGATTGCTTATTCTACGGCGAACAAGACGTCTAATCATTATAATTTATGGCTTGCTGAAGAAGTGATGATGCGAGTGAAAAAACAATTTGTCGCTCTGTATGGAGAGCCAAGTTATACCATTGGCATTGGTGGTTCGGGTGGGGCCATTCAACAGCTGATTATTGGTCAAAATCATCCAGGTTTATTGGATGGGGCTTTATTGCTATATGCCTATCCAGATATGATTACTCAAACTATTTATGCGTTTGATTGCGAGTTATTGGAGTATTATTTTGATGTGATGTCACATGATAACAGTCAATGGCAAACCTGGAGCAATAGGACTTGGGTACAAGGCCTTAATGCAAAAGAAGACTTTTCAAATGAATTTTCTGTTTATTACAATTTGGCACGTTTGGTTAATGGAATTTGGCCCCCTATTGCAGGTGGTATGACCGAGTGTATTAATGGTTGGCGTGGGTTGACGCAATTGACTAATAATCCTCGTTTTACTCATTTAGCGAAGTATTATGATGATGCAGTGATTAAGCAAACGCATTGGACACACTGGGATGATTTGAAGCATATTTATGGTACTGGTGCCAATGGCTATGCGAATCAAACTTGGGATAATGTTGGTGTTCAATATGGCTTGAATGCTTTGAAACAAGGTTACATCACAATAGAGGATTTTTTAGATCTGAATTTCAAAGTTGGAGGATGGAAACCCCCAGAATTATTTGAGCAGGAAAAGTATTGGAAAATTGTTCCAGGCAGTTCTCTTTTTGATTTTTCACCTTGGAGTCATCATAATATGTTTTTGAGTGATGGGCTTACTAAGCCAGCCGCTAGAACACAGGCTGACTCGCATGCTATTAAGGCGGCTTATCAATCGGGGCAAGTTTTTTTGGGTAAGTTAGAGATTCCTACCATCGATTTGAGGCATTATTTGGAAGAGGAGTTAGATATGCATCATGTTTCTGCTTCTTTTTCTATTCGCACGCGAATCATGGAGTATCATGGTCATGCAGATCATCATGTGATGTGGGTGACTAAAAAGCCGCATGAGCCTATTGTTGAGGCGGTTGACTATTTAGGGCAGTGGATTATATCTTCTCGTCAGGCACCTACGAATCAATTGGCGTTAGTAAAGCCTGAAGCGTTGAAAGACACCTGTTTTGACGAGAAAGGTCAAGTGCTGGCTGCAGGTTCTACTGTCTGGGATGGTCAGTGGAATGGACGAGCAGACGGGGCTTGTCTTAAGCATTACAAAGTGTATCAGAATTCTAGATTGGTTGCAGGGGATGGTTGGCGTGGGGATATGTTTAAATGCCAGTTACAGTCGGTACGAAATGCGATAAAAAGTGGGGTATATGGTAAGGTAGATGTTGAGCCTTATTTGGAACAATTGGAATTGATTTTTCCTCAGGGGGTTTGTGATTACAGTCAAGAAGCTGTTGGGCGATTAAGAGCTAAAAACTGACTGTAAGGATAGTCGTCGAGCAGAAAATTGCGTATGCTTTTACTATCGTCTGAACATTGGTAAAACATTCGCTGAAGGCATTCCTTCAAAAACAACAAGATCATCGGTATTGTTGATTATGATACTATATGCGATGCTGCCATGCTTTGTTTTCTCTCAGCTGTTTATGGCCTAATCCTTTGCTATCCACCATTATGCTGGAGAACAAAATATAATCACTGATATCTTTAAGCATTATATGCAAAGTCTTTTACACATGAATCAAACGGTGAGATCATCACTAAGGAAAAAATGATGGAAACAATCAATAAGCACTCTGTAGAACTTTGTGATTTGTTAAGCGCTTTACGTGCTGAGCTCAATGCTGCAAAGCAATTGGCTGATCAAGACCCATCAGATCTAAGTTTTGAATTGGGTGACATTGAAATAGAAATGCAAACCCTGATCACCAGAGAGCAGCAAGGTGATACGGCTGGCAAGCTCAAATTTTGGGTGATGGAAGCACAGGCCAGTGCAAAAGAGAAGGACGCAATGGCTAATACACAAACATTGAAAATCAAGCTAAAACCTCACTCTAAAACCAGCAAAAAACCTATTAATTTGGGTCGTGAAACATAATACAAGTGCCTATTTAGCTTTTTGTAACAGACCTGGAGGTTGGCTACATGGACGATAATTGCTTTGCAAAATATGTTGCTAAAATAACCGTGCCTAAAAAAAATGGTAAAAACGCTATCGGTACTGGTTATGCTATCAGTTCATGCTTAGTCATCACGGCTCAACATGTTCTAACATTGCCACAATGGAACCAGGAACACCCCATCACTGTAGAATTTTCCGGCTTACACGATCAAGATGAAAAAACACAAGTCATAGCTCACTGTCAAGAGATTGTTTTTGAGGGTGGGGAAACGGTTGATTTTGCTGTATTGCGTCTTAATCGCCCCTTACAAGATACTATAGAGTACTCTAAGCTTTCGGCGAAAGCCCCCCAGCCTCATCAGCAATGGTCTAGCTTTGGCTACCCGGCCTTGGGTGAACATTTAGAAACAACATTAACAGAGAAAACCCCTGTTATGGGGGAGTTTTTCCCTGACAATGATGAAACCTATTGTTCTGCTCTTTACATTAAAGGCGATGCGCTAAAAAAAGAGGACTGGAAAGGCTTGTCGGGAGCTCCTGTGATCAGCCAAGGACTGTGTTACGGTGTTATTATCGACACTCCAGACAATGTAAACGAACGTTTTACAGCCGTTTCAATACCAAGTTTATTGAAAAAACATACGGCCTTTCAAAATTTTTATAAAAAATTTTTCTTTGATGAAGAAAGTAAAAAGCTTGAGCATATTTTAATTGATAATATTACTTCACTGATTGACGATTGTGAATCTATGCCCCATGCTGCACTGAAACTTCAATTAAATATAGCAACCGAGCATGCATCCGATATCGCTAAAGCCTTAATCCAGCAACCTTCCATAGAAGCTGCTTTGCGAATTTTATACAACATTTTATTGAAGGAAAGCCTAAATGCTAGCGAAATCGATGATCAATGGATTAGTACTGTCGAATGTTTTCAATCCATTGCCAGTTGGTTATTATTGAAAAGTGTTAGGGCTCAATGGATGCATCAATATGGCTTACTAACAAATCAGTATCAAGGAATAGGGATTTGTAATCAATTTGAATTACAACATAGACACTATACAGAAGTCATCGTCTCTAAGTGGCTCATACAGCAACCTACTTTTGAGTTAGATCCAGTCCATAGAATTCAAGGACACAGCGCTCAATCGACCATTATGGCTTATGATGCACTCAATAGAAAAGCATGTAGTGAAGAATTGTTAAAACCCATTTATAAAGATCTCATGCGAAAAAAAGAGGATTTTAAGATGTCCGAAGCCGGGTTGATCGAGACCATTAAAGGCCAATTTGATGCAATAAAGCCACCTTTAACCTATTACTTGGTCAGCCAAGAAAAATTGGAAGAGATTCAAAACATGCCTTGGTTTAGTGACTTAAATCAAGCTTTAAGTGGTTATGTGCAATTTATTTGTTGTCAGATATCAGACACGAATAACAAAGCCAGCACAGAGAATCAAAAAATATTACTGAACTTACTCAACGCCATTATGGTTTTAAAATTTCCAAGAGATTGAATCCATGACAACCCTAAAGTTAAGCGATTTCACCCCTCAAGATCTTTGCATTTCTAACCCGCAAAGAAGCTTGCACCATATTTTTGAGCAAGACGATTGTAACGCCTTATGGGCAGCTTATGCTGCAAACCGGCCTTTATTATTACGAGGTGCTCCAGGCACAGGAAAAAGCCAAATGGCTAGAGCCATTGCCGAACAACTTGGTTGGGGGTTTGTCAAAGAAGTGATACACGGCAGTACAGAGCTCAGCGATCTACATTGGCACTTTGATGCTATCGCACGCTTAGGCGAAGCTCAAGTACAAAGCAGTGATAATGCCAAACGCGAAGAACGTCTTAACCCGTTAAATTTTTTATCCCCAGGAGGGTTTTGGTGGGCCTATCATTGGACCAGTGCTCAACAGCAATACGATCAATGTAAAACTCGTCTACGTGCTATGCCAGAAACCCCCGATCCTAATACGCCACAAGGTCAGTCATGGAAATCGAATACGGGAGGTGTGGTGTTATTATTAGATGAAATTGATAAAGCGGACCCAGACTTACCCAATGGTCTATTGGAAACGTTAGGAGATTACTGTTTCACTGTACCGTATTTGAGTTCAGAAGCTCCAAAATCGATTAACACAGACGACAAACCTGTTGTGACTAACCCCGTCAAAGCCAACCCAGACCGTGTGCTGGTCGTTATCACCACCAATGAAGAGCGAGAAGTGCCCACCGCATTTTTACGGCGCTGTTTTGTCCATACATTGAAAATGGAGTCCTCTCAAGAGAAAGAACCCATCAAGTTTTCCAAGAAAGAGGAAACCTTGGTAGAAAAGCGGTATGCATGGCTAATCAAAAGAGGCCAACTGCATTTTGGGAATGCAATAGACTCAAACGCCTATCTTCAGGCTGCTAAATTGATTTGGCAAGATCACAGCATCGGTAATCACTATAATCCTGGCTTGGCAGAATACATCGATTTATTACGTGTCTTACACAAGTTGGAGCCACAAGAGCAACGCCAACGTCTAGATTTGATCAGCACTTATGCTATTCAAAAGGCCTTATTGTAAATGGGCGCTTGGGGACGTCTTGCTTTAATTCAGGCGGCCGGAGAAAGCAAAGAGATTCTGGAGCGCATTGCACAACAGTGGGGTTATCAGAAAAGACCCGAAAAAAAACTGGAGCTTGATGAAAAAACCCGGTTTAATCACAACAATCGTACAAAGGAGGCATCTACACCTGTTGATCAGGAAAGAAAAACCCAAGCCACTCAGGTTATATTACCCCCTACTCATTTTGTTTGTGTAAAGCGCCGATATATCAAACCTCAGAATCACGAGCAGCCCAAGGCCTTGCAAGGCCCCACACTGCCACTGAGTGATAAAGCTGGTACTTATAGCTTTAACCCTCCCACACCTTTATTGCCTAAAGCGCGTTTACTGCCTTTTTTACAAAATGCGCTCGGCACCTTGCAAGCAGGCAAGCGCATTGATGCCAGTAAGCTCTGTCGTCAAAGTGCTCAAGGTAGAACGCTGAGAAAAATCCCTCATGTGACTCAACGTAGATGGCCACAGCGCTTGCAAATTATTGTTAGCCCTAGCCTTGATAATGAACCCCATTGGCAAGATTTTGCAAGCATTGTATCGTCTTTTAAAGCCTTGTTGGGTTCAACTGCTGTTGCCAGTTTACGTTTATGTGAGGAAGCTTTTTATAAAAACCAATATCGATATCAACAGTGGCCTGTGCCTGACAAGTCCACACAATCTCTCAATCTCGCTTGGCGTGACTGGAAACTGCCTCATCCGGAGGTCGCTATTCTGTTATTGAGTGATTTGGGTATGAGTAAGGTGTTGGCTCAAGAAAATCAAAATAACCATGAAACCTTGGCCTGGAAACGTTTCAGTAGGCTCTTAAGTCGTCACTCTGGTTTAGTGTTGACCTTAAGCCCTGCACGCATGTCTCCACAAGATTTAATACAATGTAAAATACTCAAACCAACCCCTTTAAACGATTACCATCTTTTACCCAGACATCCGAAAGTCACGGGTTTTATTCTGGATAAAACTAAGGCCATCGAATATTTTTTAGCGGCGCTCTCCTATCTGCCCGTATGTGATGTCGGTTTATTACGAGCGCTACGAGTGGGCTTGCATTTAGGTGGCAGTGAACTGGAAACTTGGGTGTGGAATCATCCGCACATTGAGCGAATGGCTTTGGGTTGTCAGGTACATACCAGGCACCGTAAACATTATCAAACACTCTACCAAAGATATTTTCAAGGCACGCCTTTGGGTCAGCGAATTTGGCAAATATTACAAGAGCATCACAGCAAAGCCTATGAAGGTTTACGCAACCTTGAACGCTTACTGCAGTATGAAGCAGAGCCGCCACGCAGCGAGGATGAAAAAAGTCAGCAAGCTGACGTATTAGACTACTTTCAGCAATTAGCCGCCACGTGTGCTCAGCAAACGTTTCCTGATCTTAAGAGCGCTGTAAAAACCCAATGCCAAACGATAGAACAACTCTTACCCGATTCTATTTGGCAAGGTCAACACAGTGAATTGGCCTACCAGTTGTTTGCGATGGCGCATCAAGAAACGCTGCGTCAGCAACAATGGCCTGATGCATTACCTGAGCATTTTGATCCGGCTCGTGTGAAATGGGTTCTGGACCCAACAGTAGAAAGTCAGCTGTACGGATTATTACAAAACGATTCGACAGGAAACTGTGTTTTAGCTCCATTCCAAGCGAACCTAAAAAAACCGGCGAATTGGATAGCCATGCTCTCCAGTATCGGTACAGCCCCTATTACCTTACAGCCATTGAATCAACCGTCTGATCAAACAAAAAATAACACTAATGGGAGCTTTTCATCAGCACACACAGTTAAGGAGAATGAATGTTTTACGATCCCGATACAACAAATCATGCGTTTGAGTTCTATGCATGAAGAGGTAGACTTACAAGCACTGCAACGACCCGCGTGGGCAAGCAGCATGGGCCGGGATGAAAAAGGACTCTATGCGCTTCTCCTTTGGCGTCAGGAAATCTTAAAAATCCCTTGGCAAATTATAAAGACTGATCAGCAGGGTGTAGAACATTGGTCGTGGAATTGGCCCAAACCCTTTGGTGAAGACGCCTATGGGTTGTATGTTGATTGGCAAATAAAGACGCTGACTCAGCGCTTTCGCTGGATCGAACCTGGCAGTTTTATGATGGGGTCACCCGAAGCTGAAAAAGGGCGATATAGTAATGAAAATCAACATTCTGTTACCTTAAGTCAAGGATTTTGGTTGGCCGATACCGCTGTCAGCCAAGCGCTTTGGCAAGCTGTCATGGAAAACAACCCGAGCCGTTTTAAAAACCCTGACAATCCCGTTGAGCAAGTCAGCTGGCATGATGCACAAGCTTTTTTAACAAAGCTTAATGCATTAGATAAGTCTGTGGAAGCTAGTTTACCTAGTGAGGCCCAATGGGAATACGGATGTCGTGCAGGCAGTACGACACCTTTTCATTTTGGTCGTGAACTCAATCTACAGTTAGCCCATTACTCTGGAGATTGGGAGAATTACAATATCGAAGGGTCTACATGCCCTATTAAACAATTTCCACCGAATGTATGGGGCCTTTATCAAATGCATGGTAATGTATGGGAATGGTGTAACGATTGGTATAGTCATTCTTACCAAGAACCAGTTGACCCAACGGGCCCAAAAGAACCCGATTTGCTTGAAAAAGATAAATATCAAGGGGAGGCTTGCCGCGTGTTGCGTGGTGGCTCCTGGTGCTACGCGGGGCGTTACCTGCGCTCGGCGTCTCGCCTTAGGGACAGGCCTGGTTATCGCGACGGCGGTGTTGGCTTTCGTGTGGCCCTAGGTCAAGCAACCAGTCTAGGAGGCGGAGCCGGCAATCGGGAGAGGCAGCCGCTTGCGGAGCAGCGGCAAGCCGATCCAGCCTCAAAAACTACTTTGCTACAAAAAATAAAAAATATCTTTAAGGGGGAATCATGAAAAGCCGTTTTTTTTATATACCTGCACAGTATCCAGTGGTTGCTGAAGTAGAACTTAATCAATTTATTTCGCAAACAAGAATAGTTGACATTGAAAAACACTTCGTTGCCAATGGCGCTAATAGTTATTGGAGTGTGTGTGTCACTTGGACTGAAGAACAAAAGCCACTGCCCGCTCAGAGTCAACAAAATCGAAGTCAACGAGTGGATTACAAAGAGATTTTAAGTGAAACTGAGTTTGGCATTTTTGCTCAACTACGCGACTGGCGAAAAAAAGTGGCTGAACGAGAAGCAACACCACCTTATAATGTATTTAATAATGAACAATTGGCCGCAATTGTACAGCAACGCATCTCCAATGTAACCGAATTACGAAAAATAGACGGCATCGGTCAAACACGTGCGGATAAATATGCTGAAGAACTGATTGCCGAATTACAAAAAATTTATGCGACAAATACAAATCATGAAACGAGTTAGGATTGAACTTGGTGAGATAGCCGAGTATAAAAATCTAGTATTAGCTTTTTATCGTGCAGCTAAAAGAAAGCACAATCGAGCTTGTGTTCAAGCTTTTTTACGTAATTTTTCAAAGAGATTGTCACGATTAGGTCAATCTATTCGGGAACAACAATTGCCCTTTGGGTTGTATCACTCTTTTATTATCCGTGATCCTAAGAAAAGAGTGATACACGCGGCTTGCTTTGAAGATCGCATTTTTCATCATGCCTTAATTAACAGTGCTGGACCGGTATTAGAGAAAGCGATGGTTGCGAGTACTTAGTCGCTGGCGCGAAACCAGCTGTTTAAACTCTATGCAGCCATTTTTACTTGCACCTTCTTTTGAGCCCTCATTGTTTGCCTTAAATTAAATCCCAG
>JANQJO010000087.1 GCA_028281605.1 Pseudomonadales bacterium | reverse complement strand
CTGGGATTTAATTTAAGGCAAACAATGAGGGCTCAAAAGAAGGTGCAAGTAAAAATGGCTGCATAGAGTTTAAACAGCTGGTTTCGCGCCAGCGACTATCTACAGAGAGAAAAGCCCCAAGATGAGTATCTGCGATTTTGGTATTAACAGGTAATGACTAAGGTGGCATAAATTTTGACCAAGTAACTTCTCACCAGAGACTACCATAATCACTCATGAAGAAACCACGGTAACTAAAAAGACTCTGGTATTAAGTAAGTATAATCATCCAAAGCTTTTCTAAAGGCCTTCAAAATAGTAAATTTTTCTGAATTCTCTAACGGTGAGCGCATAATTTTTTGCTCTAACGCTGTAATCAGATTATCCCCTTGAAAATTCACTTCAGCCAATACTTTTTGCGTACTATCCCCTTTATTTAAATTACTTAATACAAAATTATCTTTTCCTTGCAAACTGACATCGACCGAATCAGTGCTACCAAACAAGTTATGCAAATCACCTAAAATTTCCTGATAAGCCCCTATCAAAAAAAAACCCACTATCGATCCGGTCTTGAGCTCCTGACGCGGAAAAGGCATTGTACTTTCAAGGCTCAAATTATCTACATACAGCTCAATCATACCATCGGAATCACAAGTTAAATCATGCAATTTAACACGCTCATAACACGGCTTACCTACTAAACCTCGGATAGGCATAATCGGAAAAACTTGATCGATCCCCCAAACATCCGGCAAAGATTTAAAAACCGATAAATTCACAAATAACTTATATGATAAACGATCATTCAAATCATCTAAAATGACTCTATGCGCTCTGTGACAATGCTCCAAAGAACGCCACAACGCCTGACACGCTTGGTAAAATAACGATTCAGATAAGGCTTTATCTTTTAAATCGAGCACTCCTTTTTGAAAATCAATCTGAATATTATCAAATAAAAAACACAACTGATGATAAGTTTCTACTGCTTTTCTTTGGCTCAGAGACTGCTGACAAACCTCAAACAACTGCCTTAACTCTTGCACAGTGGAGGACAAAATTTCCTGGTCATACAACCGAACATCAAAACCTGCTTGTTCACAATCAACAATATTAGTCAACAAAACCGCATGATGTGCTGTCAAAGCTCTACCTGATTCTGTCACAAGATCAGGACAAGCAATATTGGCCAACTGACAAGCCGTTTGTATAATTTTGCAAACGGTTAACGCATACTCCTCCATTGAATAATTCATTGAACAAGTATTGGTAGACCCTGTACCTTCATAGTCAATCGCCAAACCTCCGCCCAGGTCAAAGTATTGACAAACAATGCCAAAAGTTTTCGCCAGCTCAACATAATAACGAACTGCCTCACTGACACAGTTTTTTAAATCTTGAATGTTCGACAATTGCGAACCCATATGGACATGCAATAATTGCAAACAATCCAACCAATCATGCTGTTTTAATCGCTCCAATAAAATCAAAAGCTGCGGCGCTGACAAACCAAACTTACCTTTAGGCCCACCAGTATTCTGCCAATTCCCTTGACCTGTATTATGCAGTCTCACTCGAACACCCAGCCTAGGCTTAAGATCTAAGTGCTGGCAAATTTTGACAATCTTATCAAATTCTGAAATCTTTTCGATAACAATATAAACAGGCAGGCCCAATTGCATCCCATACAGTGCAAGCTCTAAATACTGTATATCTTTATAACCATTACAAATCAGCAAATTCAATTGCTTATGGGCAACAGACAACGCTGCTAAAAGCTCTGCTTTACTGCCTACTTCAAGCCCCACATAACGCTGAGGTACTTGAGTCACAGCAGAAGTGGTTGAGATCGTCGAAGTAGATAGTATCGATTCAACCACTTTTTTTTGCTGATTAACTTTAATGGGATAGACCACTGTGAAAGATGCCTGGGTATCTCGCTCTTGAGCATAGTTTAAACCAGCCATGGCTGTGCTAAAAGCCTGCTGTAAACGTTTCACTCTATCTTGAAGAATGTCGGTAAATCTAATTAAAATAGGAGGACGCAAGCCAGCTTGCAAAAGGCAATCATACAGCTTACTTAAAGACCCAGTAAAAACTGGATTTTCACGCAAACCTTGTACTTGTATGTAACCCTCAGAATCAATTGCAAAGTAGCCTTCACTCCAGTATTCTATGTTGTACGTTTCCAAAGCAGATTCAATCTTACTGGCATCTTTATCATTCATTCTGATCACCTAACAGCCTTGAGTAATGGGTTATAAGTTAAGTAAAAAACATAGTCAAAATCGTGAGAAACAGCAATATGAAAGATCAAACAAAGCAAGGGCAATGGTTTGTCGAACATTCCCACTCCACCCAAACCAGCTTTGGTTTAAAAATCCTAAGCCATTTACACCACGAACAAACGCCTTACCAAACTATTGATGTCTATCAAACGCATACTTTTGGGCGACTGTTAGCATTGGATGGATGCATCATGCTAACGGAAAGAGACAATTTTATCTATCACGAAATGATGTCTCATCCAGCATTACTCACTCATCCAGAACCGAAAAAAGTATTGATCATTGGCGGAGGGGACTGCGGCACACTACAAGAAGTACTCAAACACGAAACTGTTGAACAAGCCACACAAGTGGAGCTTGACGAAAGAGTAACTAAAATTTGCGAGCACTTTTTCCCAAGTTTATGCCAAACCAATCAAGATCAACGCATCAAATTCATTTTTACCGATGGCAATGCTTGGGTAAAAAAACAACCAAGCCAATGCTTCGACGTCATTATTATCGACTCCACAGATCCCGTTGGAGCAGCAGCGGTTTTATTCTCTTGTGCTTTTCTAAAAGAATGTTATCGAATCTTAAAAACACCGGGTATTTTAATTCAACAAAGCGAATCGCCTTTACTGCATGCTCAAACCATCATCTTACCTTTACATAAAAGCTTACAACAAAGCGGCTTTAACAGCATTAACACCTTACAATTCCCACAACCCGTATACCCCGGAGGCTGGTGGAGCGCAACCATGGCAGGAAAAGCACTTAACTTGAGTGAGATAAAGAACATTCAGACAAATGAGGACTCAACTATAAAAACCCAGTATTACAGTAAAGGCATACATCACAGTGCGCTAGAGCTGCCGCCTTTTTTACAACAAATATTATCACACCAAAAACATCCATTCACATAAAGAAGTTTTGACATATACCAAACAAAATGTTATAACTTAATTATAATTTAAATGAGGTTGCAAGCAATGCAAATCAGACTAAGAGAATTGGGTAACAGTTTAGGTGCTATTTTCCCATCTTCCGCACTAAAGCAACTCAATGCTCATTCAGGAGATACCTTAGAAATAGAAGTCAAACGAGTCATTCGCCCATCAAGAGCAGGCTGGGACAACCCAGAAACCTGGCATGGCTCTGCCCATGAAGAGCTGTTCCTAGAAGAGATACACAACAATCGGTTCGATGAAGAGTGGGAATGGTAGTAAAACGTTTCAGCATCTGGTGGGTCAATCTAAACCCAACACAAGGCAGCGAACAAAAAGGACATCGGCCTGTTCTTGTAGTATCACCCGATGAAATGAATCAAAACCTCAGAACCGTCATTGTAGCACCAATGACCACCAAAAAAAGACACTGGCCTACCAGAATACCTATAGAACACCAAGGCCAATCAGGAGAAATCGCTCTCGATCAAATTAGAGCATTGGATAAAATCCGACTTGAAAGTTCTTTTGGCCAATTGGATTCAGAGTACCACTCTCATATTATCGTCAAGCTATTGGAAATCTTTTCAGAATAAAGATCAACCTCTAGCATTCAAATAAGCCTGCTCTGAAACCGCATGATACGCCTGTACACCTTGCTGATACTGCTTGAAAGAATCAAAAATTTTACGCGCCAACGGACTGGTTTGCGCTGTTTCCAACACCACTTCTTCTGAAATTTTTCTAAGCGCTTGCAACACATCATTCGGCAAGGCTTGCAAGTCCACCTTGTGAGTTTCAATCAACTCCACTAAAGCAGCATCATTACGTGCCGTATACTCATCTAACATATCTTGATTGGCAGCGCGTGCGGCCATTTCTATTATATTTTGAAAGTCTTTAGGCAGAGATTCATAAGCCTTTTGATTAACAATAAACTCAAGCGATGGGCCAGGCTCATGCCACCCTGGATAATAATAATGTTTGGCCACTTTATAAAAACCAAAAGCCAAATCATTATAGGGACCTACCCACTCAGTCGCATCAATCACGCCCGTTTGCAAAGCCATAAATAGCTCACCTCCAGGCAGCGTCACAGGTGTACCACCTAAGCGCTTCCAAACTTCACCGGCCAAACCAGGAATTCGCATTTTCAAACCTTGGATATCTTCTAAACTGCGAATTTCTTTATTAAACCAACCAGCCATTTGTACACCAGTATTACCCCCAACAAAAGGAATTAAATTATAAGGCGCATACAATTCTTGCCATAGCTCACGTGCATTGCCATAGTGAAACCAACCGTTCATTTCCTGCGCATTTAAACCAAAAGGAACAGATGTAAAAAATGGAGCCGCAGGCAGCTTCCCCTTCCAATAATACGCAGCACTATGACCCATCTGCACAGTCCCTTGCGAAACGGTGTCAAACACCTCTAACGCTGGGACTATTTCACCCGCACCATATACCTTGATTTCAAATTCACCGCTTGTCATCAAAGATACCCATCGCGCAAAGTGCTCTGGCGCCAAACCCAACCCAGGAAAGTTTTTCGGCCAAGAGGTAATGAGCTTCCAACGTATTTTCGGTCTTGCTGTTTGGTTTTTTACTGAATCAACGCTCGTTTGACAATCAGAAGCCGCTCCACACGCCCCCAAAGCACTCAAGGCACCGGCTAAAAAAATTCGTCTATCCAACCCATTGTCTCCTTAAATACTGATATTCAGCCAAACATTAGACTGTAGACTCTAACTTCGCATAGTTCAAAACCAACCACTTAGAGCCTTTGACGTCGAAATTAACTTGTACACGTGCATTTTGACCAGAGCCTTCAAACCCTAGCACTGTCCCTTCCCCAAACATTTGATGTAGTACACGCTGCCCTAAAGAAAACGGCGCCTCTGCTTCTGATGAAGCCATGGGCATTGATTCGGTATTATGCAGCATAGGCCGTGACACTTTCGAACCCATACGCACTTCTTCAATGAGTTCCTTAGGAATTTCTCGTATGAATCGTGAGGATACATGCCTTTTTTCACGCCCATAAAGCCTACGTGTTTCAGCATAGGTTAAATACAAGTGCTGCATCGCTCGAGTAATACCAACGTAACATAAACGTCGCTCCTCCTCCAAACGACCCGGCTCGTTTCGGGACATTTGATGGGGAAATAAACCCTCTTCTAAACCCACTAAAAATACCACAGGAAACTCTAGGCCTTTTGCTGTATGCAAAGTCATCATTTGCACACTGTCCTCAAAAGCATCTGCTTGTAACTCACGCGATTCTAAAGCCGTATGATCTAAAAATAAGGCTAATAACTGAGAGTGTTCTTGATCATCGACCACCGATTCAAACTCTTTCGCAGCCGAGACTAACTCCTTTAAGTTCTCAATGCGCACACGACCCTTTTCACCTTTTTCTTTTTGATGATAGGCTAACAAACCAACCTCACTGATAACAGCCTCTACCAACTGAGCCAGTTTTTGCACATTAACCCGCTCAGACAAACCAATAATTTGTTCCAAAAACGCTTGTAAAGCACGTGCTGCACGCGCACTCAATCGATTATCTTTGATAATTTGCTCACTGGCCACCCACATAGACAACTGTTGCTCTTTGGCATACTCCCTAACTTCTTGTAAAGTACGCTCCCCAATACCTCTAGGAGGAACAGCAACAATACGCTCAAAAGCTGCATCATCGGCTGTATTAAACATCAAACGTAAGTAACACAGTGCATTTTTAATTTCAGCACGCTCAAAAAAGCGTAAACCACCAAAAATACGATAAGGCAAACCCTCTCTAAGCAAAGCTTCTTCTAAAACTCTCGACTGGGCATTAGACCGATACAAAATCGCGGTATCACGATAAGCGTGGTCTTGCTCGGCCAACGCTTTAATCCGAGAGGCAACATAACGTGCCTCATCAACTTCATTGAACGCTGTATACAATGCAATGGGATCACCAGAACAGCCTTGAGTCCACAGTTCCTTACCCATACGATTATCATTGTGAGCTATAATAGCATTAGCCGCTCGTAAAATGGTTTCAGTCGAACGATAGTTTTGTTCCAAGCGAATGATGTGCGTGCCTTTAAAATCTTGCTCAAACAACTGGATATTTTCAATTTTAGCACCCCGCCAACCGTAAATAGACTGATCATCATCTCCTACCACCGTAACCTGACCTTGCTCACCGATCAGGCACTTTAACCAAGCATATTGAATGGTATTAGTATCTTGAAATTCATCCACCAACACATGCTCAAAACGATTGCTGTAATGCTCCAATAAATCTGGCTGCTTTAACCAAAGCTCGTAAGCTCGCAACAAAAGCTCAGCAAAGTCCACCAAGCCTGCACGTTGGCAATTGTCTTCATAAGCTTGATAAATACGCAGCATCATTAAAGTTTGCTGATCAGTGTTATTGTCTATCTTTTCTGCCCGACGCCCTTCATCTTTATGGTTGTTAATAAACCACTGGACCTGTTTAGGGGGCCAACGCTCTTCATCAACCTGCAGTGTTTGCATCGTACGCTTAATCAAACGCAGCTGATCTTCAGAATCTAAAATTTGAAACTGTTCCGGCAGCCCCGCTGCTTCCCAGTGCATTCTTAACAATCTGTGAGCAATACTGTGAAACGTACCTACCCACATGCCTTGCACCGATCTATTGAGCAGTGCTTCGATTCTTGTGCGCATTTCTTGGGCTGCTTTATTGGTAAATGTCACCGCCAATACCCGATACGGGCTCAAGCCTTGCGCCTCCAAGAGCCAACCAATACGGTGTACTAATACGCGAGTTTTACCACTACCGGCGCCTGCGAGTACCAATGTGCGTTGAGCCTGGGTACTTACAGCTGTTTTTTGTGCATCATTTAAAGAATCTAATATCTCACTCATATCCATGGAAGAGCATTCTACTGAAGCCAGCCCAAAAGTCCAAGCATTAGCAGCAGCTTCCCATAATTCAATTCAGGGTTCCTTAGTACTTTTTGATCAGCTATAGTAGGCGACAATAGAGTAGACCTTAATTACAAAAAGCGCTAGAATTTATCTTTTTAATTCGCAATAAGTTACATCACATCCAGATGAAAACAATATGGGCAAATAAAGAAAGAGAGCAACTTTTTATTACTCTCCCGCATTTTCGCAAACATCCAGACTACCCCCAAGGTCGAAAAGGCAACCAGCTAAAAGCTTATGAACGCAGCCAATGCGCAAACATGTACACAGCTGCTGTTCGTTGTAAAATTTACGGTATTGGCTTAACTGAATGTCTGTTTCGTGCTCCTGTAAAAAGTCGTTTTTTATATCCCTGTTATGGTCTGGAAAGTGCAAAAACAACTGATGTTGATTTAATCAAAATAAACAAAGAAACAGATGAAGGCTTGGCGATATATAATAGTAAAATCTACCCTGGAGATCTAACTGTTGTTGACCTTGATAATATCAATTTTATAGGAATAAAAGAACTGGAAATAAAGGTCAAGAAACATCTAAATAAGTCTTACCCTAATAGTGACTCAAAGAATGATCGTGTGAAGCAAACACGTAAATTACTCTTTATGATATTACAATACATTATTCGCCAATGCATTCCAGGCGGTAATCCTGCACTTGCATCAGACATGCTCCGCATAGTGATGATTATTATCTCAATTGAGCGTATGTTAAAGGGCGGACAGGATCGGTTTTCATATACAGATCACGACACAAGTAAACTCCTGACTCTAATTAATCAAATTCTACAATCAGGCAATAGCAATCTAAAAGAACTATTCTGGTCTCGTAGTCCGTTAAAACTAATAAGGACTGCATTATCTTCACCTTATACTGGGAAGAAAACAGAAATGCAAAGCTATAAAGCCGCCAATTTCAGTAATGAACAAACCCCATTTTTTTCATACTCCATTCGGTACCATCCAAGCCAAGATAGCGGGATAGCTCAATACGATATAGACAACTTAATAGTAGAAAGGGGGTCAACCAATAGTAATGAATTAAAGAAAATAAAAACAGTTTTTCTAGCGAAACTTAAGCAAATATGCTTTAATTTTGAAAAAAATGTTAAGAGCAAGCATACTGAAACCGCTGAACAACAAGACGAAAGAATAGACTTTTCAGATTATTTGGCTGTTCCCAATGAAAATGAATACACCTCCACCCGCATCCCGCTTATCATCCAGAATATGAATACACAGAAACTGCCATTGGTTGAAGCAATACGCTCTGTGTATGCAACAGCGATCAACCCCTCTGATTCTGATGATCGTGGATACACTATACCATATGAGAGATCAGCTACATATCACACTACAGGAACACTTTTACCCGAAGAAGTGCTCGTTACACTGGAAGAAAAAGAAAATGACAACAGCTTAAAACGATACGAAACGGCCTTAAGACAATATTATCCCACGACCATTTCAGATAAACCATCTCAATATTACTGCATAGCAGCAGGTCTGGACGATGTTTACACTCATTTTACGTCTGTAAATAGCTGGTTCTCTTCAGAATGTCAAACTATTCCTGAACTAGCAAAAGCAGTGAAGCGACCTGCCTCTGTAGACACTTTAGATATACCCGTAAGACTAATGGATATAGATATGTAGTTTGGTAACACATCAAACTGAAATGCAATACTTGCAAAAATGTCATCATACATCAGGGTTTCCTAGTACTTTTTGATCAACAAAATTGGATAAAAAATGCTTGAAAACGGTCAATTTCGATCAATTTTATTACAAATCCTAGTTTGCCTCA
>JANQJO010000083.1 GCA_028281605.1 Pseudomonadales bacterium | reverse complement strand
TGATGCAGGCTTTGAAAAATCCAAAAACAGGATTATTATTGACATTGGGTGGTGTATCAACGGAAAGTGAGGAGCGCATCAGTTTTAAGTATTTTATTGAGAATGCAGTTGGTAAGATTGAGTTTGAAAAAAAATTATCTATAGTGATTCAGCTTGCTCAGCTTTTAGAAAGAATCCATAGGGTTGGGATAATTTATCAGTATTTGTGTCCGGAGAATATTTATTGTAGGTATAAAAAAGAAAGCAGTGGTGATGAGAAACCTGATGTAGTAGAGGTGTATCTTAATGGCTTTGATCAAGCGGCAATTGAGAGTTTTCTAAGTGGTACTAAATCGGTGCGCACTATTGGGTTTGATTCAGCATTCCATTATATGCCACCGGAATGTTTTGAGGGTTATCAGGGTGACAGTCGGGCGGATATTTATTGCTTTGGGTTGGTAGCCTGTGAGTTATTAATGGGGCAGAGTATGGGCAAAAAATGGCAGTACGAATCTAACTGGGTGAGGCAGGCGAAAGCGATGAATGAAATACACTGTGGTATGCAGCTTGCTTCATTTAAGAATGAAGACTTCCCGCAAAAAGTTAGGGGCGACTTGAGTTCTTTGATAGAGCGTTGTTGTTCAAATCTTCCGCAAGATAGGCCTAGCATATTGGAAGTTGAAAATGTACTGGTAGAGTGTTATACGAAACTAACCGAAACCACTGGATTTGATGAAACGAAAGCGAATTAGTAAGTAGTTAATACGTTAGTTATAAGATAATAGAGGAGTGAGCAAAGTTCGGTTTTACTCACCTTTTCAACTGATTTGCTCATCATTTCAGCTGTTTTTCAAAGTGTTACAGACGAGTTTAGCTTTTCGTGTTTTTTTTTGGCATAATGCTTTTCGTTGAACGATAGAACTGATTAAAATGTATTCAGAAAGTTTGTTATTTCAATAATACATTTTAGTATGACGGGCATGGCAGCGTTTCTTCGTTATTTCACATACCACGCGAGTAAAAAACCCAATGAGTAATCAAAAACCAGTTTTATATCAAGATATTAGCCCTACTTATTTAATAGAGATGGCAGTGCAAAGAAAGGAAGGTCGTTTAGCGAATAATGGATCTTTGGTAGTCACTACAGGCAACCGTACTGGGCGTTCCCCAAAGGATCGTTTTATTGTAGAGGAGCCCAGCACCTGTGATAATATTGATTGGGGTCCAATTAACCGTCCATTCTCTGCTGAGCGATTTGAAGGCTTATGGAAAGAGGTTGAGAGCTTTTTAAGTGCTCGTGATCAATTCGTTTCACACTTGCACGTGGGGGCTGATGAAGACCATTATTTACCCTTACGTGTCACGACACAAAAGGCGTGGCATCAATTATTTGCTAATAATATGTTTATCCGACCTCATCTGTATAATCCTAAGGTCAAAAAAGAGTGGCGAATTTTGCATGTTCCAGGATTTCATTGTGAACCTGGTAAGCATGGTACGGCCAGTGAGGCCTGTGTCATCATTCATTTTTCCCTGCGAAAAGTATTAATTGCGGGCATGGATTATGCTGGTGAGATGAAAAAAGCGATGTTTTCAGTACAAAATTTTCTTTTGCCAGAGAAAGCGGTGTTGCCAATGCATTGTTCAGCCAATGTGGGTGAGGATGATAGTGTGGCGTTGTTTTTTGGTTTGTCTGGTACGGGCAAGACGACTTTATCTGCTGATCCTAAGCGTTTTCTTATAGGTGATGATGAACATGGTTGGGCGAAGGGTGGTGTGTTTAATATGGAAGGTGGTTGTTATGCCAAAACCATTAATTTGAGCCAAGAAAATGAACCTATTATATGGGATGCGATTAAATTTGGTAGCGTGGTAGAAAATGTTGCGATTGACCCAGAGTTTAGGAGTCTTGATTTTGCCGATACCAGTTTGACTCAAAATGGGCGTACCTCTTACCCATTGGAGCATGTTCAAAAGCGGGTTGTGGCCAATAGAGCAGGGGAACCTAAATATGCTGTTTTCTTAACTTGTGATTTAAACGGTGTGTTACCTCCTGTTGCTAAGTTGAGCAAAGAGGCGGGTGCGTATCATTTTCTAAGTGGTTATACTGCTTTGGTTGGTTCCACAGAAATGGGGCAGGGGACGGGCATTAAATCTACCTTTAGTACTTGTTTTGGGGCGCCTTTTTTCCCAAGGCCTGCGAAAGATTATGCTGAGTTATTGATGAAAAGAATTGAAGAGTTTAATACGCAAGTGTACTTGGTCAATACAGGTTGGACTAAGGGGCCTTATGGTGTGGGACATCGTTTTTCTATTCCAACTACCCGTGCAGTGATAGATGCTATTTTGTCAGGTCAGCTTGACCATGCAGAAACTCAACGGCTTGATATTATTAATTTGGATGTTCCGGTGCATGTGCCTGGCTTGGATGATGCTTTGCTCAACCCTCGTAATACATGGGATAACCCCAGTGTTTATGATGCCCGTGCTAAGGAGTTGGCTCAGCAGTTTGCGGTTAATTTTGAAAAATATGATGTATCTGAAGTAGTTAAGGCGGCAGGGCCGATTGTTTAGGCCTTAGTGCCTTTATGGGTCGGTCAATATTCAAATAATAAAAAATAAAAATGATAAAGACTTCCTTTCGTTGTCAAGCTCTGGGTATTTTAGTTTTAGGTGTTGATTAGTGATGATTTTGTTGAGACACTGGTTGTTAATGAGTGTTTGATTTTGAGTGAAATAATACAGTGTACTCAATATTTTTTATTTTTATGTAGATAATTGATAAATTTAAGTTGAATGAATATAGGATCCATTATCGTATGAAACTCATCACAGAACAGGCTTTAATTTTATGTTTAGTAACAATGTTTATTGTTGTGTTGCCAAATGTGGCTGTATCAGTTTATCTATCTCCAGAAGAAACGCGAGGAGCAAGTGCGCAACTCAAGCAAAAAGATAATCTCTCTGTTACAAAGGCTATTAAGTCTAAGTCGAGATTTGCCTCTCAGGCATTTTTTACGATCAGGCCCGATTTGCGAGCATGTCCTTCGCCGCATTGTGGAGGCTTTTTTGTAAAAGCGGTGAATCGGCGCTTAACTACTTGTGTTGATGGCCGTTGGGCACCTGAGTGTTATGTGGCTAATATAGATTGGGATGCCTTGGGAGGGGATCTGCAAATTCAGGCTTCTGTTGTGGTGGTTGAGGGAAGCTTGCAAGTTGTTAAGTTTGAGGGGTTTGGCAGATTCGGTGAGTTGGTTGTCAAAAATGCATGGGGTTCGGCTACTGATAATGCACCACGTGGGTTTTATATGCGCTTGGCTGATAATGGTATTCGCTGTATTACCGCACCGTGCTTTTCTACTGATGCCCACGTATTAAATTGGCGTTTTAATTTTACTCTGTCTGGCTTTGACTTAGGTGGTATAGGCGCTACCGATGAGCAGCTTGAACAAGCCACACGAGCTTTTTCTGCAGGTGATTTATTGGTCAGTGGTAGATTTAAACGTAGGCCTGTTATCAGTAGAAATGAGGGCATGGTTGAGAATGAAGTTGTGGCTACACAGATGTTTTTACCGGCTGCTAAAACGCAGGCGATTTGTGCGACTGATGAAGAGTGTCCGGCAGGAAATTGGTGTCGGCAGACCGAAGAGGGTTTAATGGCTTGTGTGCCTTTTGTGGGTGAAGGGGTTTCTTGTAATGGTTTTACCTTGCCTTGGTTTTTTGAGCGTTGTCAACCGGGCTTGGTGTGTGATACGCCGGAGTTAATTGCAGATGCTCCAGGTGTGTGTCGAACTCAATGTGCTTCGAATCTTGATTGTAATGCGGATCAATATTGCGCTAATGATGGGCTTTGTCACGATGATGGGACATGTGATCGCAGCATTGATTGTAATTTAGAGGGCAATGATTTTGTGCATATTGAATGTGTGGGTCATGGTGTTTGTCCTGAGTTTGGTAGTCAGTGTGGTTGGCAATGTGAGAATCCTGCCTGTGTTGATTTGAAAGGCGTGGATTTTGGTTTGTGTGATGCTGTGTTAGGTTGGGGGAAAATTGACGGTCAGTGTCAAGTCATTAGTGGTTGTGATGCGGAAGGTCATAAATTGTTTTCCAATGAGAAGGAATGTGAGGCTGCTTGTTTGGATATTTAGATTTTGGTGAAGGCGTGCGTGGCAAATAATGAAGGTATTGGTTTTAGTGAATTCAGGGAATTTATTTCGTGCTCGTTCCTTAGGTACATGATGAGTGTATTCATTGGCCGGTAATCTCGTGTGGTGGGCACTTCATGCCATTTACATTCTACCATATCAGTTTCCCCATTACGCATCAGCAAAAAATTGACTTCAGTTTGTTGATTGTCACGATAAAATCAAATGAGTGGTGAAAATTTCATCAGCATTAATGCTTTTCTTAATTCAGAGAATACAACAGACTCCCAAATTGAGCCGAGAAACGTGGGCTGGTTGCTAAATTGTGTGCTTGAACACCTCCTTAGCTCTGATTGTGTTTCATGTGGTTTTGTTTATGGGATCAGTAAGATCATGATCTTTCCTGCGGTTGGCACTTCAGTTTCATCGGTCATGTCTTCTTTCGTAGTGAAATCTATTTGATAGGTATCTATGCTGACGTTGATCAATTGAACATCTAATAAGCCACCTTGGCCAAGGGGCTGAAAGTCGAGTAAAGACATCACCAAATTTAGCTGTGGGTTGCCTTCTATGGCTTCAGTCAGTTTGTCTGGTGAGATATTAGAGTAGACGTTTCTGTCACCATCTCTCTTGATTTTCATATAGGAAGGGCCGCCTTCGTCAATTTCTTTCATAGAAATATAGCCACTGTTTGTTCTAGCTTTGAATTTGAAGTAACCGTTACTTTCTCCTTTGGTCATACGAAAAGAGTAAATATCTTCTAAAGTATCACCATGCTGTATTCTACCTATCGGCTTGATATCATTTGAAATTTTGACAGCATTGCGTGATCCTGTAAATTTTTGCTCAAATTTTTCACTGACTTCAAGCTCCTCTCCCGGTGCTAAGCCATAGTCTTCACTGTTCTCTCCTAATTCTGTTAGGTTTTGGGTGTAAGTGTTCGACGTGATGGATTCGACTACGGTAGAATCAAATGAAATCAGATTGTTTGTAGTGACAGTGGCTGTTACTGCCGGTACTAAAAAACCACCGGGCATTAGGGTTGGAGGAAATGTTAGAGTATCAGCTTCTAATGTAAAACTGTCTTCATATTCGGAAAAATCTAATTCAGCTCCTGCCGCGATATCTTTCTGATACTTTTCTAAATCGAATATAACAGCGTAAGAACCGTCTAGAGGGTTTTGTTTGATTGCAAAAGTCATTCTGCTAGAGTGAGGGTCTTGTTTTCTCTCTCTTAGAAAATCCTCTGTTATTGGGGAGTTATCTGTTATGGTGTAAGTGACACTTTCATAACCGTCTTCATAAAACATCCATAGACCTTCGAGTGAGGGACTGACTACTTTGTTAGCTTGTTCTTGCATTTGTGCATCATTGACGCTGATTGGACCTACGATTTTTGCAACCATAGAGTTAAAAATACTATCTTCAGCTGAACAGCCAGATAGTAACAGTATGAATGTTAATATAAAAATGAATTTAGCACGCACGGAGAAAATAACATCAATCATGTGATTTTTCCCTTTTTTAATTTTATTAATTTGAAATGAAACCTAAGGGCGATAGAAAATTAAAAGTAAGTTGTTTGCCACCAATATCTTTTAATAATAATCCCAATAGAAAATTTTTAATTTTTTTTATAGTAAAAAAATGTAAGTGTTAATCGCTGGGGGCTTTTCTGTGTTTGTATGAAGTGTTTTATTCTTGTTGCTTGGCAGTATGGCCATCTTTGCGTAATTCGTTTAGATTTTCCAAAACTCTTTGGGAGCGAGCGTGTTTGGTTTGTAAGGTTTGGTTTTTAGTATCTATTTTTAATAGCATGGTCCAAATGGTGTTGGCATCTGCAATGTGTCCAGTTTTATACAGCTGATCGGCTTGTTGATCTAAAAAAATAATTTGGTGTTCTATAAAATTTTTTATGGCTTCAGTGCGAAGGCTCATTTCCAGAGGTAGGTTGGCTTGAGTTTGTGTTTTATCCAGTATTTTTTTAATTTGAACTAGATCTCCTGCTTCGATGGCTTTGTCAAGCGCGTCCATTGTTTTTTTTAGTTCTGTTTTTGTGTTGTTTGAGTTGGGTTGGGGTTTGGGGGTGGTTTTCTGTTTTTGAGATGTTTTGCTTTTAGATGTGGAGGAAAGTTTTTTGTGTGTAGTTTGTATGGATGGTATTTTTCCATTTTTGACGTTGTGTTGTTTGAGTGGTCTTTGAGTTTGGTTAAAATGCTTCAGCAGAACATTTGCTTGTTGTGTCAGTTCTTCAGGCAAGGTGAGTGTGCTGAATGAGACTAAATTTTCATAAACTGTTTTTTTTAGGTCAGAATTGAGTGATGGGTGATTTTGTTTTTCCTGTTCTAGTACGTTACTAAAGGCTTCTAATAATTTTTTTGCTAATAAGTTTTTTTTTCTTTCGGTATTTTTGTGTGATAGTTTGATTAGAAAGGTTTGTTTGGAACTTTTGGTTTGAGCATGTAGACTTTTGGTTTGAGCAGCCAACCAAATGATTTTTTTTGTGTTGGCGTGCAGCTGCAATGAATTTAAGTGGTTTTCTTGTTTTGTATTTAGAGTTTTGATGAGTTTGGGTAGATCAGGGTCAAAGGGTATTTTGGAATGGGTGCGTTTTAATAACTTTAGGGCAGCGTCGTAGTTATTGGTTTGGGCCATTTTGTTGGCTTTGTGTTGAATTTGCTGACTGTAAGATTTAGCTTGAATCTGAATTTGCTCTATGTTGATTGTTTCTTTTTGGCTGAGTGAGAGTGTTTGCTTTGTATCGTTTGTTTGAGCCATTTTTAATAAAGTTATAGCGCGTTGGTACTCGTGTTGTGATAGCAGGGTTTCTATTAATATTTTGTTGTCTTGCTGAGAGAAGGGTGCTAAGGAGTGGCAAGCACTCAGTGCGCTCAATACTAGGAGTAGGGTAATGGTATGCATCCAGTTAGTCACGTGAGAGGTCTGCATCATCATAAGGAAAAGTGAGCCTGCTAGCTAGTGTTGAGTTGTTAGGTTGAGTTGATTTTGTAATGTTTTTGATTTTTGTTCAACGATTTGTTGATAAGGTGGCATGAGTCTATCCAAAGAAAAAGCAGCAATGTTTTTTTGTTTGCCCTTGACGTTCCATTGCCCCAAGCTAGTGAACAGTGAGTGATAGGTTTTGTCAATCAACTGTTTGCAATTTTCGCTGACTACCAGTTTGTCGATAGGTGCTTGATGACATAGGCGAGAGGCAAGGTTTACTGTATCACCAATAACAGTGTATTGTAATCGATCGGTTCCGCCTAGGCTGCCTGCTAACATGGCGCCAGAATGTATGCTGATTCTGAAGTGAAGCGCCGTTTGATTGGATTGGAGCAGGCTAGGTCCAATGCAGCGGGCAACATTGAGCAATAAATGGCCGGCACAAAGAGCGTGTAGGGCGTGCTCTTTGTCTTGATTAGCTGCACCAAATATAATCAGCGCACCGTCTCCAATAAATTTATCAACAATGCCTCCAAATTCAGCACAGGCTTTTTGAATACACTCATAGTATAAGTTGAGTAAATTGGCTATTTGGCTTGGTCTGATTTTTTCACATAAGGAGGTAAAACCGACGATGTCGATGAACAGGATGCTGGCATTGACATACTGTAAAGGAAGTACTGGGCTTTCTGGGTTCTTAAGTAATTTGTAGGCTACACTGGGATCTACATATCGGTTAAAGGTTGCTTTAATTTGCTGCCGCTCTTTTAAACCACCGGCCATTGCATTAAAGCTGTCAATGAGTATGCCCAGTTCGTCAGAACGTTTTTCTTTGATGCGATAATCCCAGTTACCACCATTGATCATAATTAAAGCTTGGGTTAGGCGTTTGATTGGGCCTATGATATGACTTGAAAGTACCAGTGAAAGAAGAATACAGAGTAACAGCAGCACCACTGTCGCCACTGACATCCAATATAAGCTGTTTTCCACAGCCTGTCGAATGGATTTTTTATCGATAATAATATCGGCATATCCAGCTCTAACGTCCTGAAAAGTAATAGGGGCACTGTAAACAGCGATGCTTTTGGGTAAGGCGGTTGTGTTTGTTGTTAGCTTGAGGAAACTGTTGGATTCAGCCAGAATTTCTTCTTCTGCGTTGCGGATGCGGGCGTGTAGAATGTTGGGTGCTTGATTCACTTGAGTGACGATGACATTGAGGCTCAGTAGATCTTCGGCCAGTATCAGTTCGGCGGCAGAGCGGGCCGTTTGTTGCGCGATTGTTTGGCCAAAAATATCTGTTTGTTCTTCTAGGAGTGTGCTTAAGTGATTATTGACAATCAGCCATAAGGTTGAGAGTGATAGGACCAGTAAACAGACCATGATAAAACTGAGCTTGTGTGCTATGGGTAAGCGACCAAAGCTTTGGTTCAGAAGGTGTGTTGTGTGCTTTAAAGGGTTGTTCACGATTAATAAGTGTAAAAGGTGTGCGCGTTTGATAGATTTTCGGTTATTATACCTGGCTGCTGTGCCCACACAAATGCTTTACTGAACATTTGTGCTTCATGTTCATTACAGTTTAGGGATAATTTACTAGTAAGGCCAGTCGGCGTGAGTGAAATCGTATTAGTTCATATTTTAGGCAAAGACCAGTCGGGAGTTATGAAGACCATAGCCGATTTACTGGTCCAGCATGCAGTCAAAATATTGGACATTAATCAGGCTGTTGTTCATGATCACGTGACTTTAGGTTTGTTGATACAGCTTGCCCCTCGTGGTCAGGGTATAGAGCGTGGTCTTATTTTTCGCGATCTTATCTTTTATTTGACTCAAAAAGGTTTAAATGTAAAGTTTTTGCCTGTTGAGGAAGCTGGTTATGAGCAGTGGGCGCAGCATCAGCATCAGCCTAAATCGATATTAACTTTGTTGGCACGCCACTTAACGGGTGAACAGCTTTTAGCAATATCCAGCATAGTGAGTCGTTATGGGCTGAATATCGTTCATATTCACCGTTTGTCTTGGCCTCCTTCGCTTGAGTTGTCTGCTCAGCAGAAGGTTTGTGTTGAGTTTGGTATGTCAGGTGAACCGAATGAGCCTGATCAATTCAGAGCGGAGTTGTTGCATGCTGCGGGTCGAATAGACGCTGACATTGCTTTTCAGAAAGATAATGCTTACCGTAGGAATCGCCGTTTGGTTGTGTTTGATATGGATTCTACTTTAATTGAAGGGGAGGTCATTGATGAATTAGCCAAACGGGCGGGTGTCGGTGTAGAGGTGATGCGAGTAACGGAATTGGCAATGCGTGGCGAGCTCGACTTTAAGGCAAGCTTTGCACGTCGTTTAAATTTGTTAAAGGGCTTGTCGCAGTCTGTGCTTGATGAGGTTTTGAGTGATTTGCGTTTAACTGAAGGTGCAGAGCGTTTAGTTAAAACATTAAAGGCTCTGGGGTTTAAAACAGCGATTGTATCAGGTGGTTTTAGTTTTTTTGGTCAGGCTCTGCAGCGTAGGCTTGGTATTGATCATATGTTTGCCAATGAGCTAGAAGTTGAGAGTGGGTATGTGACAGGTAGAGTTAAGGGAGATGTTGTAGATGGTGCGCGTAAAGCGCAAATTGTTAGGCAATTGGCAGCACAAGAAGATATTGAGCTAGAACAAGTGATTGCCGTTGGTGACGGAGCCAATGATTTGCCTATGTTGAAGATTGCAGGTTTGGGTATAGCTTTTAGAGCTAAGCCAATTGTTGAACAGACTGCAAAACAAGCCATTTCTACTCTTGGCTTGGATGGAATTTTGTATCTTCTAGGTGTTAGGGATAGTGATCAAATTGATTTGATTGATGGCTAGAAGCAGCAGCTATCATCGTACTGCTGAAAAATGTTTGAAAAAGACTTGAAGGACGCAACTCTTTTTCCTGTTGGAATGTCAAGTACGGCTAGGGAGAAGAGTGTTTGGGTATGCGTGAAGAGCTCACGGCATCTGTCAAGGAAGTATCTCAAGGTGGTCAACATCAAACAACTGTTGGACACAGTACGGGTGTTGATAGCCGCGTTCATTTTAAATTAAATGCTTATCAACGCTATTTGCTAAGGGCTGATGTGCTTGCACATTACCCTTGTGCGCATCAAGTTCAAACCCATGTATTTTCAAATTTAATCAGTCATTCTAGGCTTAAGAGAGCTTTACGTTCTGCTCTTAAGTCTAGCCTTTATTTTAATGCTGTGCTTAATGAGTTTGGATTACAATGGGTGCACGATTCAGATGGCTTTCATGAGGCAGTGGACATTCCTATCTTAGAATTTGATCCGAAAAAACAGGAGAAGAAAATTTGGTTATGGTCTCTTTTGAGGCGACCTTTTGTTTTATATAACAGTCCTTTGTTGAGATTGGGCATAATCACTTGCAATGATCAGCGAACTTTGTTGATTGTTGTGGGCCACCAGCTTATCTGTAATGCGACAAGTTTACAAAAATTCACTCTGGAGTTGATTGCATTTTTGGATATGAATGGTGGAGCTAACAATAGAGAAGTTAAGGAGCTTGTTTGTCAGAGTTATGATGTCCAACATACCTCAGAACTGTGTTGGCGGCGCTATTTGGCCGATGCAACAGTGACCCGCTTGCCTTTTGTGGCAAGGTGTGCAAGCGTTACTTTTCGTGATGAAATAAGCAGTACTTTTATTTTATCTGAGCGGCTGGTACAACACGTGCGTCAATGTAGCATTCAAATGGCTGTGCCGACTGACATGATTTATCTTACTACTTTTTTGTTATGGTTGTCTGATATTCTGCAGCAACCTTACCTGTTAGTGAATGTTTTACGTAATACAAATGATGTAGGCATGTGCTCAGTGATACCAAATCTATTGGATATGAGGCCTCTTGTTATGGAGGGGAGCGCAGTTAAGTCGAATGTAGCAGGTCTTAGATGTGTTGCATTGAGTGTACAACAGTTATTTGATAGTTTTATAGAAAGCTACGATGAACTTGTACAGGCATGTGCGATAGCACAGTTTTCACGTGTGTTACCGTTGGTTGAAACTAGTTTTTTTTATGAGTCTTTAGAAGATCATGATCAGCTTGAATATGATTTTGAAGAAGTTTTTCATGTGCAAAATAAAGACGAAAAGGCAAGTTTAGCTGGTTTGATGGACAATGTTTTCCCTTTTTTGCTGCATATTAAAAATAGAGGTAATGTAACAGAAGTTGTTTGGAGGTTGCAAGAAGCGTATGCATTAGAGGGGCAAATTCAACAATATCAAAACGGTTTTGAGCAGAAGCTAATATTGTTTCTCAACAGTCTCATGTTGAAATCTCATTTATCAGTAGAGTTTGATCAGTTGTGTCGGGTGCCCGGTCATTTAGCGTGTTTGTATGATCAAAGCTACAGTCCACTGTTACCTGAAATCTTATTAAAAAGAGTGCATGAAACACCAGAATCGATTGCCGTTGTTGTGTTAGAACAGACTTTGACTTACAGGCAATGGTGGTATGCAGCTTCACTTTTTTCAAATGAATTGTTGAAACAAGGTGTGCAGGAGAATGACTGGGTAGCATTGTGTGTTGAAGACCCTATGGCTTGGCTGATTGCTTTGGTCAGTTGTTGGATCATTGATGCTGTCCCTGTATCTGTTAGTCCACAGTATCAGGTTGAGATAAATGTACGTCAATTAAAAGCATCTATCATCTCTGAAGTGTCATATAAAAATCGCCACCACCAGCTGCACATAAGAGATGCAATGAATTATATTCCAATAAGATTGGAGGTACTTTTAGCTAAATTAAATTGTGAGGGACAGAGCATTGAATTGAGTAAAACAGGGTATGAGGCTAGTTGCGGTATCAAGTATGGAGCGAAAGACCCACACCAAGCTGCACTGGTTTTTTATTTAGGTGATAGGGTTGATGTAAATTCACAGTATTTGATAACCAGTCATATGCATTGGTATCAACAAGTGATTGGCCAGCAATGGTTTGGGCCTAGGAGCGGCTCGAATATACGAAACTTTAGTTTGTATGTTATGGGGCAGGATTTTTCTTACGCAGGGCTTTGGGGGGGGCTGGTCACCTTAATGCAGGGAGGGCAGGTGTATTTTAAGTCTTTGAAATGGGCTGGAACACCTCTATGTGATCAATCATATCGCTGTTTATACTTGTCGCAAGATTGCTTAATTTGGTGGTTCGTGCAAGCGCAAGATTTGAATTTACAGTTGCTTTTAGAGGGTTTCGATAGCGTTATTATCAGAGGTGAATTTTTTCAAGCTTTTGGTGCCTGGGAAAATCTTGATGGATTGGTGAGTTATTTTTTGTATGAAAGCCCTGAGTTAGGTTTCTGTTATGGCTATGGTTTAATAGAGGATAATCGGTATCCTCCTATAGTTTTTTTGGATAATATGTTACCTGGTTTTGAATGCGTGACAAGACAGGGAAAACTATCTCATAGTTATTATTCTCGTAGGGCTGTTTATGTTCGAGCACAAGGTTTGCAAGAATATTTTGAAGACGGTCGTAATGAAAATGAAAAAGAAATGCTTTTTTATTTAAAGCTGCAAGGAGTTTATGTTCTTAACGGGGGTATGTTTATAGAGGGCTGTGCAGATACACTTGTTATGCCTCAAGCGTTAACGATACCTGTTTCTTATTTAATAAATTACTTATATAATACAGTTGCTACAGTGTGTGTACGTTTTTTTATTAAGAATCGATCAAAGGGTTTCCATTGTGAGGCGATTTTTATTGAATCTACACAAACTCTAGATCTTTTAGTATTTGATTTATTCTTAAAAAAATTGAACATAACACTTTTTTCTAATAAGTGTTGTGAACTAGATTGCAGAGGTCGGATTGTACCTAAATTGCACTTTGTACTCCCTGCCGTGAAAGTTTTATGTACCAATGAAGCCCCAAAAGCACAATTGTTAGCTGCTTGCCAGTTTGTCTTGCAACTGAATGAGAAGCCGTCGTTTCATGACCGTTGGGATCATTTGGGTGGGGATTGGTTAGATCTTGTATGTATGGCTCGTTTTTTACGCTATCATGGTTATTCTTTTGATTTTAAACCACTGTCTCTTGATCAAAACTTATTGGAGTGGGTGACGACAGATGAAAGGGTTTCTCAGTGTAATATTGCTACTAGTGTCTTTGGTGAGTTGTCTTCTTCGCAGTATTCTGTGTTAAGGTGTTATGCCGATTGTTTAGAGTATCAAGTGCATTGGGTGCAATTAGAGTTACCTGGTTGGTTTGAGAAAAGTGATTGGGTGCAAGCCTTATCGTATTTGTGTCGAGAATATAAAACTTTACGTACCGGGTTTAAACGTGATGTTCAAGGATGGGAGGCCTTTGTAAGCACGTATGAGGCGATAACTGTTGATCATTGTTGTGAAGTTTTGTCATCTGTATTTCAGAGTTCTTATCTTGAAAAGTTAAAAATTCAGTCTACCAGTTTAGGAGTGCAAGTAGATTGTCCTCCTTTGGTCAAGTTATTGTTGTATCCAGGCTATCAAGGTGGCCAAGTCTTATGGGTATTTGCCCATAAATTGATTTTGGATACTTTTAGTTGGGAGATTTTTTTAGAACAGTTATTGGAAACTGTGTGGGGTGATAAAATTGGTTTGATTCAGGTAAAGCCTATGCAAATGGTGTGTGATCGATTTGTAAATCTTGATTTAGATCATGCCTTTGAAGTTTGGAGAGCATCTGCAAATATCTATTTTGGTGTGCCAACTGATTTTTTTTCAGATGGTACTTCTGTACTGTCAGTCACATCTGTATCTGCTGTTTTCCCGAGAACACACGATATAAAATATTGGCAAAATTTAAATAAGACTAAGAATATAGATCGTTTGAGTCTTTTGATGACAGCTTTGACTCAAGTACTCGGTGGTTGGTGTGATTCTGAATATGTTAAATTTGATCTTGAATTGCCTGTAAGAGGAGATTTTGCTGGTAGTCTTATGCAATTGGATGCTTTAGGTTGTTATTATAATACCTTACCTATTGTTTTACCTGTGTGTTTGGAAGATACTTTGAAGTCAATTGAGTTGATTCGAGATGCATTGTTGACTTTTTTAAAAGCACCACATCCAGACGGATTATTATTAGATCAGCAGTCAGAAGCTTTAAGCTTGCATGAAAAAATATTTAATCAAGAGATTTGTGTGGTTTACTGGGATCGCCTACCTTATCAAAATTTAATTTCTTATATGTCTTTAAACGAACAAATTTCTGATTTTATCCCTGGAGAATTTTATAAAAAAACTGGACGATATTTGTTGTGGATTCATTTTTTTCCTGCCCAAGGTCATTGGGGAGTTCGTTGGGTTTTTGACCAAAAATGTTTGCTAAAAGCTACAGTGGAAATGTTATTGTATTCTTTTATGCGAAACGTAGAAAAGCTTTTAGGGGCAGTTCTTAAAGATTCAAGTGTGGCTGCTCTCAATCAAACAAATGTTAAAGAGGGCCGATACTGGCATTTGTGTTTAGATCAAATTTATTGGAGCTCAGTAGATATGCAAGGCAGGCATTTTTTTAACATGTCGGCTTTGTTGTCTGTGGAAAAAAGGCATGATTATGCTGATATTGTAGACGCGTTGAAAACTGTTATTGAGCGAGATCCTTATTTTAGGTTGGTTTTGGATAAAGTATCAGTAAAAGAAGGTGAAACTTGGGTCCAAAGAAAATCTGAAATGCCTTTGCTGTTGTTGTTGAAAAAAATGATCGTTGAAATTAATTTTACAGGCTTGGCGGTTGAACAAGTTTTTGAAGGCATTGAAAAACAAGCACATTATTTCAGGGCTAAGCTGCAGTATTTTGGTTTGCCTTTGGTTCGTTTTGTTGTGTTTAGAACAAGTCCGCAGCAGCCGCATTATATTTTAATCTTGATGCATCGTTTAGTGATGGACGAATACTCTGTTCATCTTTTGATTGAGAGGGTAGATCAATGTTTGTTCAGAAAAAAAGATCTTAAGCTCTTTGAGAGTCCTAAGCTAACATGGTTTGATTGGTTGGATTATATTAATGTATTTCCCCAACAGGATGATAGTGGAGGTCATGAGCGTGCGCTTGTTTATAAGCATCAATGTTTGATGAAAAAACTTTCTGAAATACTTGGTTGTGATTTAGCTGATATGAATGTGAGTTGGTATGGAAGCGTAGAGGTTAGATTGCAGTTTTTACCAAGAGTACAAAAAAAGACCCCTAATTTTTCTGTTGAAATAATGTTGATCGCAACTTATTTACAAACGATTGCTTCATGGTTGAAGTGTGATGTTGTGCTTGCGGCTTGTTCTGTAAAAAACAGAGTTGATGTCAGTACTGCCCAATGGTGTACAATTTTAGGGCCTTTATCTTTTGTTTTTTTAGATGCATTTCCTATCAAGGAAAATGAACCTTTTGAAACCGCAAAAGAATTATTTAAAAACTGGGGGAGAATTGTTGAACGTGGCTTTAAGAATAATTTAAAACATGTGTATTATGCAAGTAATATCGACTGCTTACCTTTTGGCTTTATGATAAGTTTTGATTCTAGAGGCATTGAGGAAAGGCAGATGCAACAAGTGAAATATTTGGAACATTTTTTTTCGATACCAGAGCATGCAGATAGTGCAAGAAGGAGTCTGCTTGAGTTAAAAGTTTCTTTTGTTGGAGGTGAAATATATCTTAAATGGGAGTACGATAAAACTAAATTTAATGTCAGTCATATAGAGAGCCTTGTTTCTTTGTTTGCTTTTTTTTGGGAAAAAGTAAAACAGACGTTTGAGGAGGGTGGAAATGAAGTTGGAAGTTTGTGATGACTTGCCAGAGGCTAAAGAAAAGTTATCATTTGACTCACTTGTACCTTTGGGTGTTGAACAAGGCTATTGGTATCATTTTTCTCAGTTTTTGGACTTAGGGTGTGGCAGAGTCGTATTTGTTTTGCCAATGAATGAAGATCAAAACATTGAGAGTTTAAAAAAAACGATAGAACAATGGCTGAATACTAATACATATTTGAAAGCTTGTTTGCTGAAAGAGAATGAACATTATTTTTGGGGCAGTTCTAATGATCATTCATGTGTTTTAGAGGTTATAACAGAGCTGAAAATGAAAGATTTCGCTGTTGCTGTATCTGACAACCATGAAAACTTATTGCAAACAATAATGACTTATTTTGATGGTAAATATATTCATAGGGCTGTAGTGCCAGTTTGCTGTGATCTGGCGTTTGAAAATAAACACTTTTTATTATTATTTCATCCTCTATTTTTAGATACGCAGAGTCAAATTAATTGTGTTGATCGTTTTTTACAAGCTTTTCGAGATGAGCAAGGTTATTTTAATCTTTCAAAAGAAAAATTGTGTAATTCGTGTGCAATGCTGCCTGTTTTGAAAGATATTGAGACTGGCTATGATTGCTTGTCTTTTGTACCAAATAGTCAATGTATTAGAGCTTTAGAAGCTTGGATGGATAGGCTGCTGGATTATTCTTTTTTCTATGATGGTGTATTAAAAAATAATCATACTGTAACTGTAAAGCTGGATGCTCAACTTTATGAACAATTGGCTTTGTTAAAAGAACAAAATCCACTATGGGGAGATTTGGTATTTTTATATGCACTGTCTGTTACATGGAATATAACTGATAGGTGTCGAGTGCTTGTACCTATCAGGTTGCGTGCATTAATAGGAAAAAATAGGGAGTATGCTAAATTAAATGGAAGTTTACCTTTAGAGCTCCCAATAGATTCTGGTGCAGACATAATGAAAGTTTTGTGTGCAATTATGAGTCGTTTGTTCGAGTTATATTTGATTGCAGCAAAACCTTGTTCGAATCTTATCAGTATAGAAGAAGACTTTTTCTCAAGAGAAGTTTACTCTCCTTGTAATGTTTGTTTGTCTTGCTTTTCTGAAGATTATACAGAGAGTTTGCCTGCTGGTGTGCTGAGAGTTGATAAAAGTTGCATAAATGAATATGCGTGTACAAGTATGCTCATGTTAAATATAGATCATAATAATTGTTCTGTCGAGTTTCAATCATATACGGATGCTGTCAAACTTAAAGCATTAAGCAAAAATTGGCTCATGCAATTTAGAAAAGTTTTACAGTATATTCGGTCTTGCTCTGGTGTATATGAAGTAATTTTTTCTGATTTTTTAGAGTGTTTTAAGTCTCTTCAAAAAAAAATGCCTGGTCAAAGCTTTCTAACTGAAGCAATTGATGAGAGTCATCGTATGGCTTTAAGTGGTGTACAAAAAGATTACTATTGGAAGTCCTTAAAGTCAGTGCGCGCAGTACAAAAGAACACGGTTTTGACTAGCTTTTGTCTTAGATTTTACGAAATATCGCCTGATATGCTTTCCCAAGCACTTATGATATTGCATGAAAGAATAAAATGGTTGAATGTAACCGTTAGTTCTGATGGTAATGTCTGTAATCTGGATAGTTTTAAGTTGTGTTTTGAAAAAAAATCTTTTTTCAAAATAAAAAATTTATCTTCAGTATTATTGACAGGCTCGTCGAAGTCTCCGACTGGTTCTTTAAGTTACTTTTTGTCTCAATATGAATTTGATATAGATCGATCGTTGATAGACTATTATTTGGTTGAGTGGTCTCAAGGTTATTTAGGTTTGATCTTTGTGATACACCCTATGTTAATGGATTCTGTTTCGAGTGTGCGATATATCTTTCTTTTTTTAAGGACATTGAGTGCTGTAATAGAAGGAAACGTTGAAAACTTTTACTTGCCTACTGTTGGTATAGCTGACGCTAGTCTTGATCATGCTGATGATGAAGCTAATTTATTGTATTGGAAAGTAAGGATGGCTGTAGTAGGGAAATATGATTTTATTGGTAAAAAAGTAGGGAGTGATATCAAATTTTATGATATTTGCGCAAGCGAGCGTGGCAGTGTATTGAGATTGTCTGAGTCTTTAACAAACAGTGTTAAGGTTTTTTGCTTAGCGCACCGCGTTTCACCAAAATTCTTCTTTCAAGCTGTATATTGTGCTGTTTTGCCTTACTTTTTTAGTGGTATGGGTGACTTACAAATAAATACGTTATGGCATAGTCAGTTATCAGAGGGGCTCTCTTTTTTTGGGAAAAATAGTGTGTGGGGTGTGTCAATTATTCCTCAGCAGCAGTGTATTGCTCCCGAATGGGATTTGTTTAAATTAATTTCTCACTTACAGCAAGAATATAATATTTCTATTGGTAAACGTATATCATTGCGTGCTAGAGAATGTTTTTACCAAAATAAATGCTATAACTTCTTTTATGGTTTTTTGGATTTGAGTGAATTTGCATCTCAAAATTTGTTTGATCAAAGCCTTGGTATGGATGTTAAGTTTTGTTTTGAGAACGCTTTATTTTTAAATGTGACTTGGAGATCAAGGTTAGCAATATTAAAATTAGACACTGATTTGAATGAGTTTCATAGGGTTTCTCTTCTCAAGAGAATGGAGTGTTGTATAGAGCAGTTTTTAGGTGGGATTGCTCGGTTGTCTGTAATAGATTGGTTGTTGCCCATTGAAAAGCTTGGTTTGGAGACGGTTTGGGGAATAGGGCCAGTACGTTTAATTAATTATCCTGATTTTGCTATTTTGTTTCAGTGTCAGATTAAGCTTTTTTCTGATAAGCGTTTGACGTTGGGTGAAGGTTTTATGAGCTATCATGAGCTGGATCAAAAATCTGATGATGTGATCCAAGTTTTGTTAGAGCTTGGTGTTCGCTCAGGTGATGCGGTTGTCTTATGGTTTTGGAATATTGAGCAACTTGTTTTGATGTTGTATTCAGTACTTAAAATGGGTGTGACCTACAGCGTTGTTGATTGTAGAAGAAGCTTGACTCAAGTTTCTAAGCTGTTTGTGTTGACTCAGTCTTGTTGGGTGTTCACTGATAGAATTTTGCTAAATAGGGTTGAAAATTTTTTGCAATTGAGTTTTTTGCAGGCTTATGATAATTCTTTGATTTATATGAGGCAGGTGGCTTGTACTAGTGATTTTGATGGGAAAAATTTTCCTTTGACTTATGGTTATAGTATGACAAATGGTGTTAATGAGGATACTATTCCTTATTTTCAGTCAGTATTTATGAGTTCATTAGTATGGTATATGCGTACAATATCTTTGGGACCTGATGATGTGGTGCTGGTTACGCATGATTGTGAAGATTGCTGGGTTCAAAAAAATATAATTGCAGCTGCTATGAAAGGATCTAAGATAGTTCTTCATGATCAGCCGATGAAAAACTTGGGGGATTTATTGCAAGCGATTGATCGTTTTAAAGTGAGTTTTCTAACGTTGCCGCAGAGTTTGTTTTGTCGTTTACTGAAATTTGAGAAAGTGGTTAGAGGTCAATATCGTTGTTTGAATTCTTTAAGAGTTGTGGTTCTGATTAGGGATACAGTTGAAGAGAATCCTATTCAATCTTGGTTTTTAAGTAGTCCTACACATGCTGATGTGTTGATGCATTTTGGTTATGGTCGGTGTTTAGAATCTTTATCTTATTACTGGTATAGTGTTTTAGAATCTGAGCCCATCGAAGGTTATAGAATTGGCAAACCTGTTGATAATGTTTTGATGAAAGTGGTTAATACAGCTGGAATTGTGCTTGCACCTTATATCGAGGGTGAGCTCATAGTGAAACACTGTGAGGGCGATTCAAAATTTATTAAGACTGGAGATTATGCTTATTATAATTATAAAGGGGAGTTCTTTGTTTCGGGGCGTAAAGATAGTTGTCAATATTATAGGGGTTATTTATTGAATGTAGATACAATAAAATCTATGATTATGGAGTATGCTGGCGTGAGAGCTGCTCATTGTTTTTTTGGTGAGGCTGGGTTTTGTGTTGAGCTTAAGGTGAATGTTACGGGTGAACCTAATAAGTATCTCATGCACTTACGTCAGTATCTGACGTGGCGTTTGCCATGGTACTGCTTGCCTAATAGAATAAAGATAACTGAGTTTTCTACATGTAAAAATTATGTTGATAGATCATTGTGTACGTAACAATGTAGGTTGTTCTCCTTTAGAATTTGTGTCAGATGCGGTGCTGGTTGTATGTGATGTTCCACTATTGGATTGTTGATTTGTGAATGCGCTTTGCGTAACCCAAGGTTCAAAAGACTTAAGTTGTTTAGGTAATTGTTTCAAGGTACGATTGGCTTGCTCAAGTGTTTTAAAATGACCAAATTGTAAAGCATACCATTTTTTTTTGGCTTTATTGATTTTAATAATGCTTGTAACATCTGGTGCCAGATTCCATTCTTTGCGCAGAGCTTCTAATTTTTCTAGATCTTCACTGGCTGCTAATTGAATGCTAAATAATTCTTTTGTTAAGGAAGGTGGGTTTGATTTAGGGCTTGCTGACGTGTTATTTTCTTTTTTTGATTTTTGAAAGGGTGTTTTTGGGATGTGGGTATGTTGACTTAAGCTGGGTTGACGATTTTGTGTCAGGCTATGCTTGAGTGCATGGAGGCGGCTTTGATAATCTGGTGAGGCATACTGCAGTAAAATAGGGTGAGTTAGATCTTCGAGTTTAGCAGTTGACCAATTGTTTCGAACCAATCCAGTAATGATCAAACGAATGGCAGCCGTATCAATGGCATCTTTAAGAATAAGTTGTGTCGGGTCATTGCGTGTCATTCCACCTTCAGCTTCCAGTAGGCGTTTAAATTTAACAAAGCGGAAAATGCTGGTTGCAATTTCTTGTGATAAAATTGTTTTATTGACTGTAATACTGTGTATGATTTTGCTGGTTGCTGTATCCACTGTACGCAAATTGATGGTCAATGCATCCATACGATATTGTTCGTTTGCCCCTATTCCTAAATATTGTGCGCCCATTCCGCCGGTTTTGATGTTGCTATCGTAACCAATAATGCCACCTTCAATCATTAAGTTAGCACCAAATAAAGGAGGCAGTGAAGTTTCTCCATTGCGTGCTCTTATAATTTTACGCTCGGTTAATAAATTTTGTAACCCTTCTCGTTCCAGTGGTAAGAACCAACCAGAGTCGGCCAAGGCTTCGACTACCATAGTTGTTGCACCCTGTGTGACAACAGTAGAAAAAGCATTGGCTGGTGCTGGTTTATATTGTCCAGTTTGATCTTTAAAGTTGAACACAGAAATTGGGATCGTATTGATTGGTTTTGGTAATGAGATTAAGTCTTGATGGATCTGGCTTTGGCTGGACCATGCATCTGTTAGGTGTTGTATTTCTCTTAGCTGAGAGTATCTGTCAGGGACTATGCTACAGCCAAGTAAATCAGGCAACATAAAGAAAACAGTGATCCTGAAGAGGTAGCTGACTCGCATGATTTTAAAAACTACTGGATTGTACGGTAAACTGTGTTGACTCACCTGTAATACGATCGGAAGTAACGACTGTGATTAGACCATTTCCTTCATCAATAATATCGATTACAAAGTCAGAAGTTTGTGTTTGCCCTGGTATTAAATTCCCTTCATTGTCGATGAATGTGCCTGCAATGGTATTGGTGAGCCTATTGAGTACACTGCGTTGTAATCTCTCATTAAATTCTTCTAAGGGGGTTTCTTCTTCCTCAAGTTCAGGGTCTTTATATTTGTTTTGTGCTTGAGCTTGATTTAACAATACAGACCCGTTTAAGGGGCTCCCTCCAAAATTGGGATTTTTGGGAGTATAAACTAATTCAGATGCAGATAGTGTGTGTGAGTATAGTAATAGTATCAGTCCATAAGGTATAGCGTTGCTTGTTTTTTTATGCATTATATTTCATCCGGCGCAAGATCAGGGTTGTTGTATTCGTTTGACTTTCTAAGTAAAGCAAGAGTACTAGATAAGACGCTTTTACCTGCTGATTTTGTTAAAAATTCTAGGTTTTTCATGCGTCTGTTTAATACAGTTGAAAAAACGGTATAATTGTCAACGGTAATAATGATTTTAGAGCCCCACCTTGCAGAAGGTTCTTCTTTCATGACGACATTCACTTTCTCTGATGCCGAATACTGATGCCATTGTAAGCTAAAGGACAGTGCAAACTGTTGTGCTAAAGGTGAGACAGTTTGATCAATAAAAAAACCTGATAGAGGTATATCTTGTGCTACGTTCATTTTTGTTGTCTCGGCTTGGCTCAGTTGAGCCAGAAAAAATAGTATTAGCAGGAGGATCAGTAGGCTGCGTTGAAAATAAGCTTGCATTTTATTGTCCATGCTGCATGTGTTGATGTAAATGTCTGTTTATTAAATAGTGTAGGTTCTGCTTAACTTAAACTCAAAAGAGGGAGCCAGTACTCCCTCGTGAGCTTGTGATTTGAGTGACTTAGAAGCCTTGGATGATATTAGCGTTATTACCCATGCCATTTTGGGCAATATTGGCAGTATGACCATCACCAAACTGACATATACCTGCTGAGTTATAAGTACCATTTTGGCTAACATCTAGTGCGTTTGCTGAGCCATGTTGAGAGCCAAATGCAAAGTTGCCATCACCTACTTGAGTTAAGATGGCTTCGTTTGATGAACCTTCCTGGAATGAGTAGGTGCCATTGCTTAAGCCTTCTTGGTGAATTTCAGTTATATTGCTTTCGCCAATTTGATAGGAAGAAGCCCAGTTATGCATGCCATTTTGTTCGAGATTACTGTGGTTCTCATCGCCACGTTGTGTGATGTTGGCACTGTTAGCCAGTCCATTTTGCTGTGAAAGGCTGTTATTAGCTGTACCTTCTTGGTTTATATAGGTTGTGTTATAATTGCCTGTTTGGCTCAATTGCGTATTGTTGGCTTCTCCATTTTGATACACATTAAAGTGATCAGACGATCCACTTTGCTGTGCTTGTAGTTGGTTTGCTTGGCCTGTTTGTTCAGCAAATCCTGAGTTGTTATGTCCATACTGAGTGCTTTGTATTTCGTTTTCTGAACCATCAGAGCTAAGGCCTAGATTATTGTCTTGGCCATGTTGAGTGGTACTCATGTTGTTTGAATTACCATTTTGCAACAAATTTGCGCTATTGTAGCTACCGTTTTGAAAAGCACTGACTTGATTGTACTCTCCGGTTTGTTCAACATTAGCAGTGTTTTCTTCAGCTTGAACCCAGATAGAGCTAGAAGCAATGATTAAAGCCAGTGCACTGTATTGTAGTTTCATGTTCGGACTCCTTCTTAAAAATAGACCTTGTTGCATTAAGGGGGTTTTCAGTGTTTGTTAGTTAAAATAAATTGCTACGAATGTGCCAAAGTAAAAAAAGATGAATTGATCCATTCTTTTATTAAGGGGAAAAAGTTAACAGGACAGTGAGATAGCGTGCGCTTTGCTTGTTATTTTTTTGTTGACGGCTTTTCGTTTTTGCTGATTTGTGACGTAGATTTACTTGTTTTGTGAGGGAGGTTGCATAATTTTTTGATTTAGGTCACAGATAAAGATTGTGGGCTGACAAATTGTGACAGGTTCATCGAAAAGGTGACGAAAGCTGTCTTGGGCAGTGGTAATACAAGTGAAGTAGGCTTGTGCGAGGAGGATGGTTTAGATTTCTTGGTGTTGATGCAGTTTGTCCCATAACCCCACTCACAGGATCGTATTACAAAATTATCTTTCCAAAAACACCCTAAATTCTTGGCCTATGCTATTAATAACAGTATTATACCTATTGCGTTTGAAGAGTTGGATTTATAGCGGTTTTCAGAATGGTTAGATGTAGGCGCCGACGAGTGAGAGTCGCTGAGTGTATAAATAATACATGATGCGGTCGATCGAGGAAGGCAACAACCATCTAACCTTTCTGAAAGCCGCTATAGAAGCTTGCATTAACAGCCCCGAGACCATCATCCCCTAAAGAGTTTGAAATACTAAAGAAGCATTTGTGCCACCAAAACCAAAGCTGTTGCTCATCACTGTTTTCAATGCTGTCGATTCGGTTTGAGAAATAATGGGTATGTGTTTGGCTTTTGAATCTATATTTAATAAGTTGATTGTGGGTGCGATGAATTGATGCTTCAGCATAAGTAAGCAGTAAATAGCCTCTTGAACACCTGCTGCACCTAAGGAATGACCTGTCATGGATTTAGTTGCACTGATTTTAGGGCATTGACCATCTTTGTCTCCAAAAACGTTTGCGATGGCTTCAAGCTCTGCGATATCTCCTTTAGGTGTGCTGGTGCCATGTGCATTAATATAATCAATAGGTTGCTCAAGCTTGTGTATTGCTGTTTGCATACAACGGCTGGCACCTTCAAGAGATGGTAGTACCATATCGGCACCGTCAGAGCTGCGGCCATAACCTACTAGCTCTGCATGAATTCTAGCCCCTCTTGCTATTGCATGCTCTAAAGATTCTAGCACTAACATGCCGGCGCCTCCTGAGATTACAAACCCATCTCGATTTTGATCATAAGGTCTAGAGGCTTGTGCCGGACTGTGGTTATAACGAACGGATAGGGCACCCATGGCGTCAAATAAGCTGCTCAAAGTCCAATGCACTTCCTCTGCGCCTCCAGCAAAGACGATCTCTTGTTTGCCCATTTGTATCATTTCCATAGCATGACCAATACAATGCGCGCTGGTGGCACAAGCAGAAGATAAAGAATAACTGACACCTCTAATTTTAAACATTGTTGCTAGGCAGGCCGATACGGTACTGGCCATAGTGCGTGTTACATGGTAGGGTCCTACTTTTCTGATGCCTTTTCCTCGAAGCAAATCGGCCGCCAATACTTGATTGGCAGAAGAAGCGCCGCCTGAGCCGGCAACTAATCCAACATTAGGGTTTGAGACTTCTTCTGAACTCAACTCTGCATCAGCAATGGCTTGCTCTAGAGCCACATAAGCGTAAGCTGCGGCATCTCCCATAAAGCGCTTTTGCTTTCGAGGGATTCTAGAGGCAAGGTCTAAATCGGGTACTCCAGCCACATGGCTGCGCATGCCTATGTCTTGGTACTCTTTTATAAAATGGATTCCAGAGCTGCCTTGTTGTAAGGCTTGTTTAACTGAATCGCAATCGTTGCCTAAACAAGACACAATGCCCATTCCGGTTACTACTACTCTGGGCAAAGCTTGTGGTAGAGATTTTGGTTTGGAGTTTTCCGATCGTTTTTTCATATCTGAGGGAGAACCTACTCAAATGTTAGGACTCAAAAGTTTCTAGATTTACAAACAAGCCAACGCGAAGATTTGTAGCTGTGTAAATTGCTTTACCATCCACAGCGACTTCAGCATTTGCAATACCTACTACTATTTTGCGGTTAATAATACGCTTAATGTTCAGGTGATAACTCACACATTGAGCGCTTGGTAGTACTTGGCCAAAAAATTTAATTTCGCCCGCTCCTAAGGCACGTCCTTTACCTGGGTTGCCGCGCCAGCTAAGATAAAACCCTAGCAGCTGCCATAAAGCGTCGATACCCAAGCAGCCAGGCATAACAGGGTCTGTTTCAAAGTGACATTTAAAAAACCACAGATCTGGATGTATATCTAGTTGTGCTAGCACCTCACCTTTCTGGTACGTGCCGCCAGTCAAATTGATGTTAGTGATTCGATCAATCATTAACATATTAGCCAGTGGTAACCGAGCATTATTTGGCCCAAATAGATTGCCTTTAGAGCAGGATAATAAATCATCTTTAGTAAAATAAGATTGGCGCATAATTGTTTTACATCCACAGCCTTTTTAGAGCTGTAACAAAAATAAACAGTGCTTATGTTAGTTTACAAATGAACCTATACTAGAGCAAAGCCACTCTATTTACAATTAATACATGATTCGTGCAAAGCATCGCAACAGCTGTTCTTGGGTTGTACATCAATTTCTGCCGTTTACCCTGATGACAAACCAAATTACAGGTCTATATCCACCAGTCTTTTGGGCCAGGACTCCCTAGCACTTTTTGATCAGATAATTTGGATAAAATCAGTTCAAAATCAATTAAATTTGATTGATTTATATTTGCCTATAGTATAGGAATTTCAAGTGCGCCCCCTCTAACGGGCAATGGATATACTCCGGCAGGAGTCATAACTGCGGAATTTAGGTTTATTTAGCTTAAAATATCCATCAAATTCCGACCTGTATTCCCAGGGTTTTGAGCTCAATAATTAATGACATTGAAAAAGAAAGTTTGCTGAGGGAAATTCTACTTTAACAGTCAATTCTGTTGTTACTTGAGTTTCTGTAGCAAACCTGAGACTTTGCTAAAGCTTCGTTCTATTTCGACTTCACTCGTATAAAGAGTTACTAATTTTTGCATGGAGTGATCTAACAGCTCGATGAAATAGGTTTCTTGAGCTTCTGTCAAACCGAGCATAGAGAGCCGAGATTCCATTTTTGACATAACTGCGCTAATGATATCACAAGTTTCTTTTTGTGATTTTTGTAGTGATATATCTAAATAAGAGATGGTTTTTTGTGTGGTTTGCAAAGAGGCATTTAAGATTGTTTGAGTCTTTTCAGCAGATATGTGTCGTTCGATATCAATAATTTTAGAGTCTATTCCATTGATGAGTGCATTGAGAATATCAGTCAGTTGCTCTCTTTTTTTATCTTCACTGGGTGGATTGCGAATTAGTAGCGTTGCATTTTGAGAGCAAGCCAATAGTCTTTTTTTTAGGCTTTTTATGTTACCAATGGTATGTTCTTGGATTTGCGAAAAGTTTTTGAGCTCTTTGATTAGTTCCAGTTCAATAGGCTTTTGTGTATAATCACTAGAAAAATATTGATAATTAGAGTGGCAATGATGAAAAGTTATACTCCCATAAACGTTTAACTTTTTGAAAAAATCAAATATTAGCTCTGCTACTTTTTTATAAGTGTTGCAACTTGTAATTCTTTCTAAAAATTGAATCACAAGTCCTAATTCACTTGAATTTTGCATGGCATTAAAAGCATTTTGTTTTTCATGAGCGATTTTTCGCTCCAGTTCTTTTATTGCAAAGGAGTTTTTAATTGCCAAATGGATGCGATTTTCAATGTTAGTCAGGTTGGAATTAGGGGTGATGATATCACAGGTTTTGTGGCGATCGTTTGTAGTGATAATTTCTGGGTTGTCGTTATCTGATAGTAGTATAATAGGTATTTGTTTGGTTTTTTTATTAGTTTTGAGTTCTTGAACGATAGATAAATTGTTGGTCTGACCTGTTTGAATGCTAATGAGGGCTAGGTCTGGGTGTTGTTTGGTAATGGCGGTTAAGCAGCTGTTTGGATGAGTAAACTGAGAAAGGCTGTATGGGTGTTTATGCAAGTGAGGCATTAGATTCTGCAGAACTTTGGTGCAGCCGTCTAGTATGAATATGCTATATTTTTTGTTGGTCATTGATATTTTTTTGAAATCTTAAATTGTAGTAAAAATTTATATTTTGTTTTTATATTTTAGACTAGGTCCTTAGCTTTGTATGCTCTGTGAGCGGGTTATTTGAGTTTACCAGAGGTCATCCCGAAGCTTTTCAAGTAGCATGATAAGTTTGCCAAAATTTTTTTCTATGGCTATTTCTTGAGTATATAACTGTACCAGACGTTGCATAGCATCTTCCAGAAGCGCAATCATGTATTCTTCTTGTTCGTCTGTTAGAAAAAGTGTGGATAGCCCTTCATGCATTTTTCTCATGAGCTCTTGCATGATATTGCCTGTGCTTTTACGGTGAGTTTTAAATTTTGCTTGTATGATGGACATTGATTTCTTTAGATTTTCTAATATGTCTGATATTATGGCGTTTTTTTGCTCTGCTTCTAGGTTGGTTTCTATAGCGATGATCCTAGCCTCTAAACCATTCATCAAGGCACCTAATATATCCCTTAAACGTCCTTGTTGGGTTTTGTCATCAGTTATGTTGCGAATGATGATAGAGGCTTGTTGACCTATTGCCAGTACTTTGTTTTCTTGAGTGATGAATCTGCTGCCATAATTTTCTTCTGCTTCATAGAGTTTTTTAAATTTCTTAAGCAATTTTATTTCTGTTTTTTGCTCTTTTGTTTCTGTTGAAAAAAAAGAATTTGTGCTTTTGTTGTGGAAGAGTATGGCGCCTGATAGGTTCAGTTGCATATACAGTGAAAAAAGGCTTTGGGCAAAATCATTGTGATCATAGCAATTAATACTATTGCCTAAGAATTTAATGATAGCTTGTAATTCTCTCGAGTCATTTGTTGCAGTGACTGCAACTTTTTTTACTTCTTGTGCTTTGTTGGCTAGTTTTTTCTTGTCGATATGGTCTGTAATGGCCAATGTAATTCGTTGGTCTATTTCAGACGGTGAGATTGTATCGGTAATGTAGTCAAAGGCACCGCATTCATAACCTTTGTTGATTGTTTCACAGTCGTGGTACTTGCCAGCTAGAATAACTGGATAGCTTTCTTTAAGTTTTTTGCAGATCTCAAATTGATGATTGGCATCCTTATCAATACTTAAAATAGCTAAATCTGGATTTTCTTGTTCTATGGATTTGATGTAGAGTTTAGGGTCGTTGTATAAGGTGATATCATATTTGTTGTTATAGAGAATAGATAAAAACGGTTTTAGAGTGTTGGTTTGATTTTCTAAAACAAAAATTTTATGAGTTCGATTCATAATGAAAAATGAAGTTTTCCGAATCCATGTGGTTCCTAAGAAAGTGCTCCTAGCTTGTAGCTTAGACCACGTATAGAAGATGAGCCATGATATCCCTTGGAGTTACCTGAAGGGTGATTATCCTATCTGGTTGTTCTCATGATAGAATGATGGCTCATGCTATTTGGGCCAGCTGAAGAGGTGATAAGACAGTATGATTAAAGTGGCTGTGGTGGGTGGGACTGGGTATGTGGGTTGTGAACTGTTAAAAATTTTGTCTCATCACCCTAAAGTGTGTATTGAAGTCATTGTTGGGCGCCGTAGCCAGGGTAAACGATTGGCAGAGGTTTACCCTTCCTTATGTTATATTGATATGGAGTTTGCGGCTTATGACCTGGATCAACTTGCAGCGTGTGATTTGGTGTTTTTTGCAACCCCTCATGGCGTGGCTATGAAAAATGTGCCTGAGTTACTCGGGCGAGGTGTGCGTGTGATTGATTTGTCGGCTGATTTTAGGTTGAAAGATAGTCAAAGTTATCAGCAGTGGTATGGTTTGTCGCATACGTCGCCTCAGTTATTGCTGGAAGCTGTTTATGGATTAACAGAAGTCAATCGAGAGCGTATTCACTCAGCGGCTTTGGTTGCGAACCCAGGATGTTATCCAACCTGTGTACAGCTTGCTTTAGCCCCTGTATTCACGCAGTGTGCTTTAGCTGCAAATGATGTCATTATTGATGCTAAGTCGGGTGTGAGTGGTGCAGGTCGTACAGCTGTGGAAAGGCTGTTGTTTTGTGAGCGTAATGAGAACTTCTCTGCCTATGGGCTACAGGGCCATCGGCATTATGTTGAGATTATGCAGGGCTTAAGGGCATTGCAAGCCAGTGATGCAAGCGCTTTTAACATAACTTTTGTACCACATTTAGTGCCAATGACGCGAGGTATCGAGGCCACATTATATTTGCGTGTCGGTGACAATATATCAAGGTTGGAAGAATTGTATTGTACTTATTATAAGTCCGAACCTTTTGTGGAGCTTGTATCTGCAAGCACTCCCCCTCAGACAAAAGAGGTCAGTGGAACCAACTATTGTAAAATAGCGGTATCAGTGAGTAAGGAGAGTGGTGTTTGCGTTATTACATCAGTGATTGATAATTTAATGAAGGGCGCAGCAGGCCAAGCTGTGCAAAATATGAATTTGATGTATGGTCTGGATGAAACGATGGGTTTGGCATTCATTGGCTATTATCCTTAAATAAAGCAGTCGTTGTATTGAGGTGATTGCTAAGTTCGAAATTAGTTTTTTAATTGGACTTTTAATATTAGAGCGCAGTATTAATGGCTTTAGATAAACGCTTGGAAGTAGGCCACCATTCTACTAAAAAAACACGTCAGCTGATGGTGGCTATTATGTTAATAGGTTATTTTTTAATAGGAATTGTAGGTTACTGGGGGGGGGTACGTTCGCGCGATAATATTGTAGGCAAAATGATAGGTCAGAACCGGCAGATGCAAACAGAATTGTCTCAAAGAGAGAATTATAAGTTAAAAAATCAGGAATTGCTGTCTAAGTACCAGCAAGATAGGCTAGTTGATAAAGAGACAATTGAATTATTGCGCTTGGAGAATAGGGATTTACTACAAGATATTTCTGAGTTGCGAGAAGAAGTGATTTTTTATAAGCGTGTGGTTAATCCAAAAAAAGAGTCTAAAGGGTTAGCGATTGGCCGCTTGGAGCTTCGACCGATGACCGGAGAAAATATTTATCAATTTACTATAGACTTGATGCAGGTTACAGGTCGTACAAAAGTGCAAGGTCGTTTATATTTAACGATTATTGGGATGAAAAGTGGTAAGGAGGTTCAGTTGTCTTTACCAGAAATGAACGCGCAGTATAATAAAAAAGGTATTACAGTTAACTTTTATAACTACAAGTCTTTGCAAGGAGAAATTAGCTTGCCAAAAGATTTTATGCCTAAACGAGTAGAGGTGAAAGTTAAATTTGTCAAGGGTAAGAGAGTGACGTTATCAAAGGCGTATTTTTGGGAAGTCAAATGAATGTAAGGCAAACTAGGGGCTGGGTATGGTGATATGTTAAATAGAAAAAAAGCTGTAAAACAAAAATTGATTGACCAAATATCAACTTTGATAGCCCATGGTGTGGAAATTCATGGAGATTTATATGTAAAAAATGGAATACAAATTGATGGCCATGTAACGGGCAATATTGAAGCGCGGGATTCTGAATCTTTGGTACGGGTGACAGAAACTGGTTCAGTTAAAGGGCATATCAAAGGTGTTAATATCATAATAAACGGTAGGGTTGAAGGTGATGTTTATTCAGCAGAGTATGTGGAACTGGCTGAAAAAGCGTTTGTATTAGGCAGTGTACATTATAATTTAATCGAGATGACCGTCGGTGCTGAAGTTAATGGTAGTTTGATTCATGAAGAGAATAACGATGGCTCTAGCAGTGATTTAAGAGAGAAAAGTGATATCAAGAGTCACGGATCAGGTAATCTGAACGATTTTTAGGAAGGGTGACGTGTGGTTGATCTACAATTTTAAGGTTGGACTTTTTTGCAGGCTACAACCAAGCTTATTATTGGAATTACTCATATGTCAGTGAGCGCACATTATCAGTCAGAAGAGAAAACTTTAACTATACAAGTTGAAGGAGATTTTAATTTTAAACTGGTTAGTGATTTTAGATCTGTATATAAAGATATGAATAATCAATCCATTAAGCCAGTGGTTGATTTAAGAGAAACAAAACATATTGATAGTGCAGCTTTGGGCATGTTGATAAATTTGCGTAACTATTTTGGAGGAGATAATGCTGAGGTGTGTATTTTAAATTGCCGACCCCAGATTCGAAAAATCTTAACAGTTGCGCGCTTTGATAAATTGTTTGAAATCAAATAAAAAACATTTATGGATGATATGGCGCTTGTATTTTTGAACGAGGGTGTTCTATTTTAGAGTAAATATTTGTACAAGCAGATATTGCTTGATCGAGTAGTATTTATGGATGTAATGGTAGTAGATGATGACCCTTGCGCCTTGAGTTTGATCGAGGCTATTCTTGAGGCAACCAGTCATAAAGCTGTTTTGAAGCAAGCTGGTAAGGAAGCTGTTGATTATTTATCTTCTTCTGATAAGGCACCTGATATCGTTTTCATGGATGTGTTGATGCCTAATATGGATGGGTTTGAAACGGCTAAAGCTATGAAGGCAAGCATTCATGGTACACATTTGCCGGTTGTTTTTTTGACAGCGTTGGATGATGTTTTGAATTTATCTAAGTGTTTGGCGATTGGTGATGATGTGATTACCAAGCCAGTAGAGCCTGAAGTGTTGATTGCTAAATTAGAGGCGCATGGTCGTTTTGTTGACCTTTATAATCAGGTTAAAGAAAGTAATGATGAATTAGTGTTTTACCATCAAAAAGTAGCGTTTGAGCGTGAAATTATAGAGCATGTTTTTGATGGGTTGTTAAAAGAAAACATTTATCCTCATGATAGCGTGCGTTATCATGTATCGCCTAAATCGACTTTTAGTGGGGATTTGTTATTGGTTGAGCCGCGCCCAATGGGTGGGTTGTATGTGATGATCAGTGACGGTACAGGCCATGGTTTAGCCCCAGCTGTTGGTTCGATTCCGATTACCTGGGTTTTTAGTCATATGACTCAGCAAGGGTGTTCAGTGGCTGATATAGCCAAAGAGGTTAACAAAATCATTGTTTCTGTTTTACCTGATTATATGTTTGTGGCTTCGACAATATTAGAATTAAATCGTGCTGGGGATAGGGTGGTGGTTTGGTCTGGAGGTATGCCTGCTGGTTTGATTGTCAGCAAAAAAGGCAAATTGAAAAAAACCATTGAACCAATGCACTGTCCTTTTGGGGTGTTGTCTGATGATAAATTTGATGCGCGAGTGAATTTTTATGATTTAGCTGAAGATGATCATATTTTATTGTATACCGATGGTGTCACAGAGTGCTTGAATTCGGCTGGAGAAATGTTTGGGGATGAGCGTTTATATGATTTATTTAAAGAACCTGTGTCGAAAAATCCTGTTCATTATGTTGATTATGTTATTGGTGCGGTAGAGTCTTTTTTGAACGGGAAAGACCAGCAAGACGATACGACATTGGTTGATTTGAAAGCGACTTCTATTTTAGAGTGTGATGATAGAACTGAGCACATAGGTACAGTAAAGACTGCTATGCCTTGGTGCTTGCAAATAAAGATGGGCCCTGTTGAGCTTAAAGCGAATGATCCGGTTCCACAATTGATAGCAATGGTTAAAGCGTCCTTAGGCAGTCATTGTGAGGAAAGTGCTGTTAGTATTGTATTTACTGAGCTTTATAGCAATGCATTAGAGCACGGTATTTTAAAGCTGGATTCTGTTTTAAAGGAAACTGATGATGGTTTTTTGAAGTACTATCAAGAGCGTGAAAAACGCCTTAATGCTTTAACAGCTGGTTGTGTTGAGATTGAAGTTGAGTTTTTTACAAATGATGAAGGTCAAGAAAAGTTGCGTATTAAGGTGACTGATTCTGGCGATGGTTTTGATTATGAGGCCATCAAAAACACACAACTACCTGATTCAAGTAAGGCTTGTGGATATGGTTCTTCTGCACTAAGAGCTTTATGTGAGTCTGTTGAGTACAGTGAGGGTGGGAATGTGGTGACGGTGGTGTATCCTTTGGATTCTTAGGTGGTTTTTAGGTTTGAATTGGTATAGCATCAAAAGCTAAGCAGTAGCGTTCTTGATCGCTTTCAAAGGGTATTGTCCTATGCCATAAATAGGAAGGAAAAAGTATCATATTACCCACATGGGGTTCTATGAGGAGTGATTTAGGTTTTGTTTGGTATAAACCTTCTTTACCGCCGCCAACCTCTAAGTACCCTCCATGATTGTGAATATCTTTAGTGTTAAAATTAGGTACTTTAAGGTAATAAACACCGCTGATCCAGCCTTCTTCATGGATGTGAGAACACTGGTGACCGCCTTGTGCAAGTTTAACGCCCCATGCTGTTAAGCGATAATGTTTAGGTGTTTTTAAAGTTATGGGGTAGATAGGTTCTTTGGGTAAGCTGGTGACATAAACTTGAATGTTATAATGTATTATTTGAGAAAGCGTTTGTGTTAATATATTGTTTTCAATGAGTAGATTGCCTAAAGTTTGGTATCCATTGGTGGTTGAAAAAAAGGATGAATTATAGGCTAGATTTTTATAGTTTGTAATATATTCAATAAATTCTTGATGAAATTCTTCTGGAGTAAAGGGGATATAAGTGTGTTGATGTTCTTTTTGTGTTGAAATCATGACAAATTTATCAAAATTTGTGAGCGTGTTTTCTTGTTCTTTTTGATTTGTTTGGCTAAAAACAATGGATTGTAATGCCAGTAGTTTTGTATCTAAAGGTTTGAGTGATAACCCCTGAGTGATTGCTTCTGATGCGTTTTGTGGTGATTGTTCTAGTAAGTGGGCTTCTGCTAGTTTTGCGTATAAATTATGACTTGTTTCTCCCAGTTGCATAAGTGTTTGTATGATAGTTATGGCTTGTTGAGCTTGTTTTTTTTCAAGATAAAGATCAACTAAATGATGGAGTGTGTAAATATGATTTTTTTCTTTGTTTAGAGCTTTTTTAAAATAGTGTGTGGCTTGATCGTAACTTTTGAGTTGTAAATATGATAAACCGATATTGGCTATTAGTAAAGTTTCTGTGGCATTGATTTTGGCAGCCTTTAGGAAAAAGCGAATAGCATATTCCGGTTGTAAGTGATTTAAAGCAAGTACTCCGAAAGAATGTAGTAGGTAAAAATCTTTACAATTTGTCGAGAGTATTTTTTTGAATATTCGTAATGCGCAGCTGATTTGATTTTGATTAAAGTACTGTTGACAATCATTCAGTAAATTCAATTTTTTTGAGTTGTGCATGTTGGGTTTATGCATGATAACGCTCTTCACATTTAAAATAAAAATATAGAATGAATGTAATATTTGTAAGCTTAACAAGTTTCTAGTAAGAAATAGTGAAAAAGTTACAGATTATATCTGTATTTATACGCTGTGGATAATTTGTATGCGATATGCAGAGTTGCCGCATACTTCTGAAAATTGCCATGAACCTTCCAAAGTAGTATTGGCTTGATCCGAGAGCAAAACTACAATATTTTAGTTTTATGTAAAACTCTTGTGGTAAAAGTTACCGAATAATATAATTCCCATAGAATGTAGTGTGTGGTAGTATAGTGCGCTGGTGAAAGTCGTATTACTTATCGTTGTTTTTACATAGATTTTAGTTGCTGGCACGAAACCTACTGCTTGTAAGTTAGATCTGCAAATTGATGCATACCCTAAATTTTATTTCATTATTTTTTGTTTTGCATGCTCAATCATTGGTTCGATTCCAGACTTACGATTATAGGGAGCTGTTTTCTAATCACCTTGGAATGGTCACGAAATAACTTTAACATTTTCCGCTGCTGAACTCGCTTCGCTCAAACATGCATCTGCTCTAAATGTTAAAGTTATTTCGTGACCATTCTCTTACTTTATATAACAGGTGATAGCATTGATGATTAGGTGTTATGTATGCAGGCGTTATTACAAAGTGTGTTAAGTGCAGAGGTTAAGGTTGAAGAGCGCTTAGTCAGTCGTATTGATCAGGGTTTATTGGTCTATTTGGGCATAGAAAAAGCAGACTCTCATCAAGAAGCGGCTCGCCTTGCTGAGCGAACACTTCGGTACAGAATGTTTGTTGATGAAGCAGGCAAAATGGGTCTTGACGTTCAGCAAATACAGGGAGAAATATTGGTCGTTTCCCAATTTACTTTAGCGGCCAATACACAGAAAGGGCATCGTCCTAGTTTTTCCGAAGTAGCCCCGGTTGAGCTTGCATCAGAGCTTTACCACTATTATCTAGATGAGTTGGATCGATCTTCAGTTCCTATTAAATCGGGTGAATTTCGATCAAATATGCAAATTTCCAGCATCAATAATGGGCCTATTACCTTCTTACTGCGTATTTAGGCTTGTAAAGTTTGACACCTACCATTTTTGTCATGCTGGTGTCACAATTGTGGTATAAATATTCAGTCAGCTTGCTTGGATGCTTTTGTATGCCTATAAAACAGGCTGAGAGTAAAACACTGGCGAAACTCTGGAGCAGCCTACAGTAACTTATAGCCAATTTTGTTTGCCGAGGAAGTGATGGATACAAATCTGATATTGATTGTGGATGACGAACTTGCTATTCGTGAAATGATAAAAACTACGTTAGAGCTTTCTGGTTTTCAGTGCTTAGAAGCTTCTAACTGCATAAAAGCTCATGAAATGATTTATGAAAAAAAGCCTGAACTTGTATTGTTGGATTGGATGTTACCAGGTGTTAGTGGTATTGAGTTTGCTAGGCGATTGCGACGTGAAGAAGGCTATGCGGAGTTGCCCATTATTTTACTGACAGCCAAAGTTGATGAGGAGAATAAACTTCAAGGTTTTAGTGCTGGAGTTGATGACTATATAACCAAGCCATTTTCGACAAGAGAGCTGATTGCCAGAGTAAATGCCGTACTTAGACGTAGTAGTGTTAAAAAAAGGCGGAAAACCTTGGTGGTGCAATCTTTGGAGTTGAACCCCGTCAGCCAAAGAGTTACGATTGATGGCAATGTGCTTTCTATGGGTCCTACAGAATATCGCTTACTAGAGTTTTTTATGTCCCACCAAGATAGGGCGTATACTCGTTGTCAGTTATTGGATCAGGTATGGGGTAATAATGTTTATGTTGAAGATCGTACTGTGGATGTGCACATTAGACGCTTGCGTAAAGCTTTAGAGCCTCATCACTGTGATAAGTTTGTTCAGACAGTGAGAGGGACAGGGTATAGGTTTTCCCCAATATAGCTTGATCGCTTAGGTTTGTGCAATACTAAAATGAAGGGGCTTGTGTGCTAATTAAAGATCTGTGGTGTAAAGAGGCGCGTAAGCTTTTGTTCATTGTGGTAGTAGCTGCGTTGGTTGGCTATGGGTTTGGTTTCACCTTGGAAGTGTTGTGTCTAACTTTGGTGATCTATTGGGCTTGGCAAATTTTACAATTGCGTCAAATCGAACGTTGGTTGGCACAACAAGACCCTGGTGAGCCTCCTCATTGTAAAGGTTTTTTGATTCATTTGATTGACCGCGTCTATGAGTTGCAAAAAAGAGAAAAAAGGGCGCAATTAGCTTTAAAAGGCATTATCCATCGAGCTCAAGCCTCTGCTAATGCTTTAGAGGAAGGTATTGCTATTTTGGATCATTACAATTGTTTGGAGTGGTGGAACAAATCGGCCAGTCGCATGATTGGCTTACAATACCCTCAGGATACAGGTCAACCGATTACGCATTTACTGAGGGATCCTAGTTTTGTTCATTATTTTAACGAACAAAAATATGAATCGCCTTTAGTGTTAAAAAGCCCAGAGTCGTTGAAAAGAACTTTTGAGTTTAGAATCACCTTGTTTGGAAAGAATAATAAGTTGATTTTGATAAGGGACATCACTGATCTGGTGCATTTAGAGCGTGTCAGGTCTGATTTTATTGCCAATATTTCTCATGAATTGAGAACGCCCTTGACCGTGTTAAAGGGGTACATAGAAACTTTTCTAGATATTGATTGCCAATTCTCAGATCGGCATCTATTGGGTTTTCAAAGTATGCAAGAGCAAACAGAGCGAATGCAAAGTTTATTGGAAGATTTGCTGCTGTTGAGCAAGTTGGAGAAATCACCTGGCCCAGCTGCGAAATTATCCAAAGAGTCTTTAGTGCTTTTGCCTAAGCTGCTAGACAGTTTGATTGAGGAAGCCCGCGTATTGGGTAAAAAGCGTGATGTTAGCATAGAGTTTGATTTTGAGGGTACGTTTGATCTTTATGGCTGCCCTCAGGAAATCAGAAGCGCTTTTTCTAACATTATTATCAATGCAGTTCACTACTCGAAGCCCAACAGTTCAGTGTTCATCCGTTGTTTTCTTTTGGGCAGACAGGGGTGTTTTCAGGTTGTTGATCGTGGTATTGGTATTGAGTCTAAACATATTACTAGATTGACTGAGAGATTTTATCGTGTTGATCAGAGTCGATACACTTCAACAGGTGGTACGGGCTTGGGGTTGGCTATTGTTAAGCATGTCTTGTTGCGTCATCAGGCTGAATTGAAAATAGAAAGCCATATTGATCAGGGTAGCATTTTTACTTGTGTTTTTTCTGAGAAACGTACGCGCATTCATCCTGTTGTGTCTTTAGAGGGAAATAAATTGAAGGACACTGCTCTTGGACTGTAATTAAAAATACATGAACAGTTTTTCAGAGATAGGCCATTGTGTAATTTTTAGCTTGACAGTTTTTTACTTCATGGGTAGGTTTAAAGCGTTTTATCATTACTGTAAACGTCATAATGGGTTTTGAACTATGGGTGTGAAGTGAACTTTTGCGATAGAGCTTGGGTGAAAGGTGTAACCTTAATTGAGTTACTTATGGCTCTGGCTGTAATGGTTATTTTAACGGTTTGGATAGTTCCCCAATACACTCGTTTTTCTGAGCGACAAAAATTAGATGATGCAGGAGAGGCTCTTGAGCAAATGTTAGTTGTGATGCGTTCTGTTGCGCACGATCGATCTCATCTTGCGCCTGTGGTATTAAAGCCCTATGGCAAAGATGTTTGGCAAGAGGGTTTGCAATTACTGGACGCGTTAGGTAATGAGCTTAAAGTTTATCAAGTGCCTGAGGGTATAGAATTGTCTGTGCAGCCAGAGGATTTGGGGCGTGTTGTATTTGTCAGTCGTGGGAAGCCCATTGCTGGGACGCCGGAGGTGCACTTTTCTGTTTGCCTTAAAGGCAGTCAGTACCCAGGTGTGACGTTTCAAATTTTAACGACGGGCCATTTTTATGCTTTTTCTAAAGTTTGTAACTGATGGTATTGTTGCTCAAGATAGACATTGCCAGTCTGGGCGTATGCGAGGCATTGGCTTAATTGAAGTCCTGGTTGCCTTGTTGGTATTGAGTCTTTCCGTGCTTGGTTATGTAGGTTTGCAAAAAAAAGGGTTGGACGCGACGCAAGAGGCTTTTTGGCGTAACCGCTCCAGTGCTATTGCTGTGAATTTAATTGATCGTATTAGAGCTAATCCCGCAGCCTTAGCTGTGTATACAGACTCTACTGCTTGGGATCGGATAAGCTCTCAGAATCATTTGGGCTGTTATGGAGCGGTGACGTGTACATCTGCGGCTGTGGCAGAAGCTGATATTGCTGACCTTAAGCGTATGGTTGAGCAATCTTTGCCTAAAGGTGCGATTACGGTTGATCGCTGTATTGCCTCAGGGGCATCTAATTGTGTTTTTGTTGCTTGGGCGGGAACTCCTGTTAAGAGTTGTGTTTTTGCCGACGAGCATTGTTTAAGAATGGGTTTTATTAATACTGTGGAGTGACAATTGATGCTTAACTCAGTCGGTTCGCGTCAATGTGTGACAGGCTTGACCTTGGTTGAGCTGATGGTCAGTGCTTTTTTAAGCAGTTTGATTGTGCTGGCTGCTGCGCAAATGTATGTGACCAATGCCAAAAGTGCACGGGTTCAGAGTGGTCTATCACAAATTAATGAAGCGGGAAAATTCACCTTTGATTTTGTCCGTCATGAATTACAAATGGCAGGTTACGGGGGTGCCCTGGGTGCTGCTAATATCAGCCCTGTCGTTTGGGATTTGTCTGCAGAAGGCACAGACTTTGATCACATTACCGTGCAGAGGCGAGCTGGCCCTGAGGGAGATTTCACTTGTACTGGTGCGAAAACAGAACCGAATAAAATTTATTGGAGTCAGTACCGAGTGATTGCGCATGGACAAGATCCTACGTTAAAGCAATTGGTGTGCCACTATGGTTTGCCGAGTGCTTTTGCCCAAAACGGTGTGTTGGAACCCTTTAATATTGAAGGAACGGGCATCATCGTAGCTGGGGTTGAAAGTTTTCAGGTGCTTTATGGAGTTACTGAGGCAGATGTGTTTGAAGTGCTTGAGCCTTCTCGTTTTTTAGGACGGGACCAGGTTGATGTGTCTAAGCACCAAGTTGTGATTGTTCGTTTAGGTTTGATGATCAAAAGCGTGAGTTTGGACAGAGTAGTGACAGACTTTGGAAATTATAAAAGACAGTATGATTTGCAGGTATTAGATAGGCTTTATACGCTAGGGCCTGGTACATCTTTTGATGATGGTCAGTTAAGGCGTGTCTTTGAAACGTCAGTTATGCTGAAAAATGTACAGCGCGCAGTGCAGGTGCAGTTGTAGAAAAATATCAAAAACTATCCTCGATTCCGTAGTTTTTAGGAGTTGCTAGCGGAAAAAGCTTGGGTGTATCATTTCAGCTACAAAGGGAGTGTGAACTACTGAAAGGACTGAACACTCAAGGCAACCGAGAAAAGGATGATAAAGATGTCGTTAACTATTGAAATTAGAGAATTAATACTACGCCAAACTAGAGATGGTTTCAAACAAGTAGAAATATCTGAAAATCTTGGCGTAAGCCAATCAGCAGTTTCTAGGATTTGTACAACCTTTGAAGAGAGAGGCCACATTATACCAATTAAACCCACTGGTAGGAAACCAACCTATAATGACGATGATTTATTATAGCGGCCATATTTTAACCTGATCATTCTGATTTTTTTCCGTGATATAATTGGAGGATACACAGACGAGAAAAAACAGGTTATGATTTGTACA